>NZ_JBFUES010000017.1:0-21225 GCF_056403875.1 Bradyrhizobium sp. P2_E8 | reverse complement strand
GCTCGACGGCGGCGAGATCATGGCTGATGAACAGGCAGGCGAAGCCGTATTGCGCCTGAAGCCGCTCGAACAGCTTCAGCACCTGGGCCTGGATGGTCATGTCGAGCGCCGAGACCGGCTCGTCCGCCACGACGAAGGCCGGCTCGCGCACGATGGCACGCGCGATCGCGATGCGCTGGCGCTGACCGCCGGACAATTCATGCGGCCAGCGCTTGCCGAGGCCCACAAGCCCGACCTCCTCCAGCATCGCTTCCATGCGCCTGTCGCGCTCGGCTGTCGTTAGCTGCGGGACATGACGCAGCGGCTCGGCGACGATCTCGCCGACGCGCATGCGCGGATCGAGCGAGGAGTAAGGATCCTGGAACACCAGTTGCGAGGCGAGGCGGAAGTCGCGGTCGACACTTGACGTGACGTCCCTGCCCCGGAACCTGATCTCTCCGCCCGAGGTCGGAATGAGACGCAGCATGGCGCGGCCGAGCGTGGTCTTGCCCGAGCCGCTGCCGCCGACCACCGCAACCGTTTCGCCGGCGGCGATGTCGAGATCGACGCCGTTGACAGCCGGGACGCCGGCATCGCGCCGGAACAATCGCTGCCGCCCGGCGAAGCCGACCTTGAGGCCCCGGACGCTGACGAGGGGTTCGCCGGCCTGCCGCGCCTTGGTCGTGGTGCCACGGCGCGGCAAGGCCTCGACCAGCCGTTTGGTATAGGCTTCGCGCGGTGAGGACAGGATTTGCCGCGTCGTTCCGGTCTCGACCATCCTGCCCTGGCGCAACACCAGCGCGCGCTGCGCATAGCGCGACACAAGGCCAAGATTGTGGGTGATCAGCAGCACCGACGTGCCGTGATCGCGGGCGAGCCCGACCATGAGGTCGAGCACCTCACGCTGGGTCAGGGTGTCCAGCGCCGTGRTCGGCTCGTCCGCGATCAGCAGCTTCGGTTTCAACAGCATCACCGAGGCGAGCATGATGCGCTGGCGCATGCCGCCGGAAAATTCGTGCGGATAGGCGTCAAAAGTCCGCTCGGGATCGCGGATCTGAACCCGCGCGAGCATATCGAGGCAGCGGCGCCGAATCTCGCGCTTGCCAAGCCGCTCATGCAGGCCAAGCCCCTCCGCCATCTGCGCACCGACGCTGATGGCGGGGTTGAGTGAGACCATCGGCTCCTGGAACACCATGCCAACGGTCGGCCCGCGCAACGCCCGCATCTGTCGCGCAGAGACGCGGGCGAGGTCGATGCCGTCGAGCACGATCCGGCCGCCGGCCTGGCGAAGACCTGATGGCAGCAGACCGAGCACGGCGCGCGCGGCCGCCGTCTTGCCACTACCGGATTCGCCGACGACGGCGAGGAACTCGCCGCGCTCGACCGCGAAGGAGACGCCCTCCACGATCACGGCCCTGCTGGCCGACACTTCGATACGGAGATCCTCCACCGACAGCAGCGTCATCCGTGCGCCATCCTGGGGTCGAGGCGATCGCGCAGGGAATCGCCGAGCAGGTTGATGCCGAGCAGCGTCAGCGCGATGCAGAGGCCCGGCGCGATCGAGAGCCAGGCCGCCGTCTCCATGAACGGACGGCTCGCCGCCAGCATGTTGCCCCAGGTCGGCGCCGGCGGCGGCACGCCGAGGCCGAGGAAGCTCAGCGCGCTCTCGGCCAGCAGCACCCAGCCGAACATGCTGGTTGCGAGCACCGCAACCGGCGCAATCGCATTCGGCATCACATGGCGGATCATCGAATAGACCTCGGAATTGCCGATGACGCGCGACGCCTCGACATACTCCTTCTCGCGGATCGACAGCACCGTGCCGCGCACCACGCGGACGACCGACGGGATATAGGCGAGACCCAACGCCAGAATGAGCCCAACCTTGTTGGCGCCGACCACGATCATCACGGCCAGCGCCAGCAGGATGCCGGGGAAGGCGAGCAGCGCGTCATTGACCGCCATGATGATGCGATCGGCCCAGCCGCGGATGTAGCCCGCCGTGCAGCCGATCACCATGCCGGCCGCAATCGCCAGCATCACCGTGACCAGCGCAATCACGACGCTGGCGCCGGCGCCGACCATGATGCGGCTCAGCACGTCGCGGCCGAATTCATCGGTGCCGAGCCAGTGAACGGGCGACGGCGCCTGAAGCCGCGCGCGCAAATTGATGCGCAGCGGGTCGAACGGCGTCCAGAAGGCTCCGGTGACGGCCGCGCCGAGCAGGAGCGCCATCAACGCGCCGCCGATTGCGGTGTTGGCGCGCATCCTCATGCCACCGTCACCCTGGGATCGAACAGCGGGTAGCAAAGATCGACGATCAAATTGACCACGACGTAGATCACGGCAGTGAAGAGCAGACAGCCCTGCACCACCGGATAGTCACGGGCAAAGATCGAATCGACCAGGAGCCGGCCGAGGCCGGGCAGCGTGAACACGGTCTCGATCACGGCGATGCCGCCGAGGAGATGGCCGAGCACGAGGCCGATCAGCGTCCAGGTCGGCGCGAACGCGTTGGGCAGGACGTGCCGGGCAAGCACGCGCCATTCCGGTACGCCCTTGGCGCGCGCATGCGTGACATATTCGAGCCGCAGCACCTCGATGGAGGCGGCACGCGCCATGCGCGTGAGCACGCCGATCTCGACCATCGTGAGCGTCGCGATCGGCAGCACGATGAAGGTCGCCGCCTGCCAGAAGTTCTCCGCGAACGGCACATAACCGATCACCGGCAACCATTTCAGCTTGAGGCCGAACAGGAGCAGCAACAGCAGGCCGAGCCAGAAGCTCGGGATCGACAACAGCAGCGTGGCGCCGCCGACGACGGAGAGATCGAGCAGGCTGTTCTGCTTCCAGGCCGCAACGAGCCCGGCCGGGACGGCGATACAGGCGGCCGCAGCAACCGCCACCAGCACGATGACCGCGCTGACCTGGAAGCGGTCGAGGATCAGCGGCAGCACCGCGAGATTGTTGGTGATGGAGTGCCCGAAATCGCCGGCCGCAAGCTTGGCGATCCAGTGCATGAACTGGACCGGAATCGGCTGGTCGAGCCCAAGCTGCGCGCGGAGCTGCGCCGCCTGCGCGGGGTCGGCGGCATCGCCGAGCATCACCTGCACGGGGTCGCCGGGGATGAGGCGGACCAGCGCAAACACGGCGATCGCGACCAGCAGCAGCGTCGGGATCGTCATCGCCAGCCGTCTTGCGAGGTAACTCAACATGGCGCCGCCCTACTCGACCGTGACACCCCAGAACCGCGGCTGCGGATAAAGCCAGCCGGCATAGCCCTTGATGCCCTTGCGCAGCGCCGTCAGCTCGGCGCCGTTGAACAGCACGATCATCGGCACGTCGGCGATGAAGCGCTTGTGCATGTCGTCGAACAGCGCCTGCCGCTTCGCGGGGTCGTCGATCATCATCGACTGGCGCAGCATGTCCTGCGCCTCCGGATTGTCCCAGACTTTGCGCGGCTGCGTCGCCTTCGGCCCGGTCAGCATCTCGAAGCTCAAGGAGGGATCGAGCCGCGCCGAATAAGTAAAGGCCATCGACTGGTAGTCGCCGCGGTTGTAGCGGTCGAGCTGCGCCGCCCAGTCCATCACCTCGAGCTCGATATTGATCCCGACGGTCTGCGCCATCGCCTGCACCAGCACGGAGGAATCGAACACGAAGCTGTAGCGCTTGTTGGTGATCATCTTGACCGGCTGGCCGCGGTAGCCGGCCTCCAGCAGCAGCTTCTTGGCTTCCGCGATATTCTGCGCATAACCGTGCGACTGCGCCTCGCTATAGAACGGGCTGCCGAGCGGCAGCGCGGAATTGTTCGGACGCGCGGTGCCCATCATCACGGCATCGACGATCTGCGCGGTGTCGATGGAGAGCGCGATGGCGCGGCGGATCCGCACGTCCTTCAGCAGCGGGTCTTTGGTCTGGAACAGGATGCCGGTGAGGCCGAGCGCGGGCGTGATGCTGAGCTGGACCTCGGGACGCGATTTGAGCTCCTCGAGATCGGGGATCGACAGGCTCATGATGACGTCGAGCGAGCCGCTGAGCAGCCCCGCCTTCGCGGCAGAGCTGTCCGGGATCACGTTGAAGCGCACGCGATCGACCTTGGCGTCCTTGGCACCGGTGTAGCCGTTACGCGGCTCGCTGCGCGAGACGTAGCCGTCGAAGCGGAGGACATCGACATATTGTCCGCGCTTCCACTCGGCGAGCTTGAACGGGCCTGTGCCGATCGGGGCGATCCATTTGCCGTCCGCGCCGACGGAGTCGCGGTGAATGATCGCGGTCTGGCCGCAATCGGGCCGCGCCACGGTGGGAAGGAACAAGGCGCTCGGCTGATCGAGCGTGATGGCGACAGTTTGCGGGTCCGGCGCCTCGATCTTCTCGATCCGCGCGATGCCGGTGGCGCTGAACTCGGACAGGCAGCGCCATTGCGTCGCCGGATCAAGCCAGCGCTTCAGCGACCAGATCACGTCATCCGCGGTCATGGTCGCACCATTGTGGAACTTGACGCCCTGGCGCAGGCGGAACGTGTAGGTCTTGCCGTCGTTCGACACGGCCCAGCTGTCAGCCAGCATCGGGCCGATCGAAGTGTCGTCACGGAACGCGACCAGCCCCTCCACCACATGCGCGATCACGCCGTCGGTGTTGGCGTCGCGATTGGTACCGGGATCGGTCGACCGGATATCGGCGTTGAGCCGCGTCCGCAGCAAGGTTTCAGCGCCAGCCTTCCCCAGCATGGCCAGCAGGGCCAAGGCGGCGAGCCCAACCGCCCATGCCGGCGATGGCCGACGCCGCCGCATCACGCCGCCCCCGCCGCGGCCGACCGCTCGAACGCGGCGCGCCCGATCTCGTCGATCTCGAGCCGGTAGCTGGTGAACTCGCGATTGAGCGCCGGCAGCGGCGCCACCTGCATCAGCCCGCTCGCCGGCTCCATCAGGATCATCGCGACGGTGGCGCTGAGATTGTTGCTGAGGTTGCGGCGCGGCGGGCGGCAGACGGACCAGGGATAGGCAAACTCGTCGAACAGCGCGCTCTTGACCGTGTCGAATGTGATGCTGCCGATGTGCGGCTGGAGCAGGTCGCGGACGCGAATGTCGCGGTACAGACTATCCGGCGTGTTGAAGGGGCCGGTGTCCTTGAGCTTGCCGAGCGCGACGGGGCTGACGAAATGGTTGGCGTGGACCAGGAGCCCGTTCTGCGGATGCACCTGGAAGGTCTCGTCCGGCGCACATTCGAAGTCGATCGCCACGCCCTCGCGATGGCTGACGATCATGTTGTTGGCCGCCGACTTTTTCGTGCAATAGACCGCGCGCATCGCGAGCGCGAGATGCTCGTTCTCCAGAACCTTGCGGCGGATCAGCGCCAGCGGCACGCCGACCTGGCGATAGTCGCGGTCGCTTTCGAGATAGTTCGCCGTGATCGCGATGCCGACCGCGTTGAAGCCGCAGCGGCCGAGTGCGCCCGCCTCGGTGAAAGTCATCAGGTCCGGCCCGTCGTCGCGGCGCACCTTCAGCACCACCGCCGTCTCCGCGCATTCGCGCTTCCAGTCCCAATTCTGGGCGTGAATCAGTCGGCCATTGGTGGTCGCCTGCGGCAGGACGACGACGCCGGTGCAACCATCCGGATCTTCGGGCGTCTTCAGCCGCGCGCGGATGGCCGGGTTGGCAAGCTTGATGATCTCGGTGCGGGCGTTGAGCAGGACGACGTCCTCGAACGGAACGTCGGCGCCCTCGGCAATGCCGCGCATCTCCTCGATATAGCTCGGCTCGAACGCCTCGATGACGGGCAGATAGTCGCGCACCAGCGCGGCCACGCCCTTCGCATCGAGCGAAAGCTCCTTCAACTGCGCGAAGTAATGGGTCGTCCCCTTCTTGATCCGGCCCGCCGCCTTCTGCCCGTACTGACGCCCACGCTCGCGCGGAGCACCGGAGATTTCGATGAGGGGAAAGGGCTCGACCATGGGACGCCAAATTCCTTCTTGAAGTTCCTTTTGCTTTCCGGCGAAGCCTAATGTATTTTGTGATGACATGAAACAAAAATCTTCTGCCTCGAAATCCACCTTGGAAAAAGCGTCCCCAAGCCGTCTTCAGCGCGAACTGTCCGCCGGGATCATGAACCTGATCCGGAGCGAACAGCTCGCACCCGGAACACGTCTTGCCGAAGTTGCGCTGGCCGCGCGCCTCCAGGTCTCGCGCACGCCGGTGCGCGCCGCCTTGAGGTTCCTGGCGCGGCGCAAGCTCGTCCACGCCGGCGCCAGCCGCGGCTATTTCGTCGCCGAGACCGCACCTGCCCCGCACAAGACGCCGCCGAAGCCGAGCCCCGACGATACCGACCGGCTGTTCCTCGCCATCGCGCGCGATCGCCGCGCCGGCCGTCTGCCGGACGAGGTTTCGGAACGCGACCTGATGCAGCGCTACGACGCGACGCGGCCGATCGTGCAGCGCGTCCTCACCAGGCTTGCCGAAGTTGCCGCGGTTCAGCGCAAGCCGGGACATGGCTGGCGCTTCCAGCCCACCCTCGCAGATACGCAGGCACGCGATGAAAGCTATCGCTACCGCTTGCTGATCGAGCCGGCGGGCCTGCTCGAACCGGGATTTCGGCTCGATCCGGCATGGGCTGCCGAGATGCGCCGCCGTCATCAGGAGATGCTGGCGATGCCGTGGAGCGACACGGTCAGCATCGCGCTCTACGAGATGAACGCGGCCTTTCACGAAGGCCTCGCCGCCGCGTCAGGCAACCGCTATCTGCTGGTCGCGGTTCAGCAGCAGAACCGGCTGCGGCGCTTCGGCAACTACGACTGGACCTTCGGCCATGAGCGCGTGATCGTGAACTGCCGCGAGCATCTCGCCATCCTCGACCAGCTCGAAGCCGGCCAGAACGAGGCCGCCGCCGCCCTGCTGCGCCGGCATCTCGAAGGCGCCGCCAGGCTCAAGCGCACCCCCGCCAATTCCGCTCCGTCAAAATCCTCCTGACCACGCACAAGAGTTTTCATGCCCATGAGCGCCTTCGCTTCCTCCAACAGTCCCCTCACCCGCGAGGCCATGGAGCCGTTCTGGCTGCCGATGACGCCGAACCGGCAATTCAAGTCGAAGCCGCGCATCTTCGTCGCCGCCGAGGGCATGCACTACGTCACCGATGACAACAGGCGCATTCTCGATGGCATGGCGGGGCTGTGGTGCGTGAACGCGGGACACGGGCAGCGGCGCATCGTCGATGCGATCCAGGCGCAAGCGGCGAAGCTCGATTTTGTCTCCTCGTTCCAGATGAGCCATCCGGCCGCCTTCGAGCTTGCCCGGCGCATCACCGAGATCGCGCCCGCGGGCCTCGACCATGTCTTCTTCACCAATTCTGGTTCGGAATCGGTCGACACCGCACTGAAGATCGCGCGCGGATATCACCGCGCCCGCGGCGAGGCCAGCCGCATCCGCTTCATCTCGCGCGCCAAGGCCTATCACGGCATGGGCTGGGGCGGCCTRTCGGTCAGCGGCATCGTCCGCCACCGCAGGGATTTCGGCCCGCTGCTCCCTGAAGTCGATCACCTCCCGCACACGCATGATCCGGAGCACATGGCGTTCTCACGGGGCCAGCCGCAATGGGGCGCGCATCTTGCCGACGAGCTGACAAAGCTGCTGCAAGTGCACGATCCCTCGACCRTCGCCGCCGTCATTGTCGAGCCCGTGACCGGCTCCGGCGGCGTGCTGCCGCCGCCGGTCGGCTATCTCGAGCGGCTGCGCAAGATCTGCGACCAGCACGGCATCCTCCTGATCTTCGACGAGGTGATCACGGGGTTTGGACGCCTCGGCGCCGCGTTCGGCGCCAACGCCTTCGGCGTGACGCCCGACCTCATCACCTGCGCCAAGGGCATGACCAACGCTGCCGTGCCGATGGGCGGCGTCATCGTCAGCGGCAAGGTCCACGACACGCTCATGCAGGGGCCGGACAACGCGATCGAGCTGTTCCACGGCTACACCTATTCGGCCCATCCGCTTGCCTGCGCGGCGGGCCTTGCCGCGCTCGACGTGTACCAGGATCTCGACCTGTTCGAGCGGGCGCGCCGCTTCGCGCCGGCTCTGGAAAACCACGCGCACGGCTTGCGCGACCTTCCCCATGTCGTCGACATCCGCAACATCGGGCTGCTGGCCGCAATCGACCTGAAGCCGCGCGAGGGCGCACCGGGGGCGCGCGGCGCCGAGTGCGCCAGCCGCTGCTATGAGGACGGCATCCTGATCCGCGGCAGCGGCGATACGCTCCTGGTCTCGCCGCCCTTGATCGTCACTGAGGAGCAGATCAACGACATCTTCACCGCCATCCGCCGGGCCCTGACCGCCATCGGCTGACGCCGTTCCCGGGACTCATCCCGCCGGCAGTGCATCCAGATGGCACGCCACCCATTGATCGCCTTCGGCGGCGCGGAGCTGCGGCTCTTCCGTGCGACAACGGTCGAACACGTACGGACAACGGGTGTGGAAGCGGCATCCGCTCGGCGGATTGATCGGGCTCGGCACGTCGCCGCCGAGAATGATCGGGTTGCGCTGGGCACCCGGCTCGGGCAGCGGCACCGCCGAGAGCAACGCCTTGGTGTAGGGATGCCTTGGCGCGGCAAAGATCTCCCGGCGCGGCGCGACCTCGACGATCTTGCCGAGATACATCACCGCAACGCGATGGGTCATGTGCTCGACGATGGCGAGGTCGTGGCTGATGAACAGCAGCGCGAGGCCGAATTTCTGCTGGAGGTCCTGAAGCAGATTGACGATCTGCGCCTTGACCGAGACGTCGAGGGCGGAGACCGCCTCGTCGCAAACGATCAGCTCGGGCTCGGCCGCGAGCGCCCGCGCGATTCCGATACGCTGGCGCTGACCGCCGGAGAATTCGTGTGGCCGGCGATTCAGCGCCTCGCGCGGCAGACGAACGGTGTCCATCAGCGCCGTGACGCGCACCTCGAGATCTTCCGCGGATTTGGCGAGGCCGAAATTGCGGATCGGCTCCGCGAGGATGTCGCGCACGCGCATGCGCGGATTGAGGCTGGAGAACGGATCCTGGAACACGACCTGCACGCGCCGGCGCATCTGGCGCATCGTGCTCGGATGCGCGTCGTCGATGCGCTGGCCGTCGAGGATGACCTGGCCCGAAGTGATGTCGAACAGCCGCAGGATGGCGCGGCCGACCGTCGATTTGCCGCAGCCGGACTCGCCGACCAGCGACAGCGTCTCGCCGCGCGCAATCTCGAAGGACACGCCGTCGACCGCATAGACCCATTCGGACTTGCGCCCGAACAGACCCTTGCTGACCGGAAAATGCTTCTTGAGGTCGTTGACCTGGAGCAGAGGAGGACTCATGCCGCGACGGCTCCCTTGGCCGCGTAGTGACAGGCGGCGACGTGGCGATGCGCCTTCTCTTCCAGCCCCGGTGCATATTGGCGGCAGAGATCGGTCGCGAGCGCACAGCGCCCGGCGAAGACGCAGCCGGTGATGGGCTTGCGGAGATCCGGCACCTGACCGGGAATCTCGGCGAGCCGTCTCGCGGTGCCTGTCAGCGACGAACCAAGCCGCGGCACGGCGCCGAGCAAACCTTGCGTATAGGGATGGCGCGGCGAGCGAAACAGCTCGGCGACCGGCGCCTCCTCGACCTTGCGGCCGGCATACATCACCATGACGCGTTCTGCGATCTCGGCGACGACGCCGAGATCGTGCGTGATCAGGATGATCGCAGCACCGACCCGGCTCTTGAGGTCGAGCATCAGCTTCAGGATTTGCGCCTGGATGGTCACGTCCAGCGCGGTGGTCGGCTCGTCCGCGATCAGAAGTTTTGGATTGCACGCCAGCGCAACCGCGATCATCACGCGCTGGCGCATGCCGCCGGAGAGCTGGTGCGGATATTCGCGCACGCGCCGCTTCGGCTCGGGAATGCCGACCAGCGTCAGCATCTCGATCGCGTGCGCTTCGGCGGCCTGCTTGTCCAGGCCCTGATGGATCATCAGCGTCTCGCGGATCTGGCGGCCGACGGTCAAGACCGGATTGAGGCTCGTCATCGGCTCCTGGAAGATCATCGAGATGTCGTTGCCGCGGATCGCGCGCATCTCGCGGTCGGACAGTTTGAGCAGGTCCCTGCCCGCGAAGCGGATGGCCCCGGCAATCCTGCCCGGCGGCTCCGGGATCAGCCGCATCAGCGACATCGAGGTCACCGACTTGCCACAGCCGGACTCGCCGACGATGGCGAGCGTCTCGCCCTCGTTGACATGGAAGGACACGCCGTCGACCGCGCGGTTGATTCCGCTGGGCGTCCGGAAGTGGGTCTGAAGGTTCTCGACTTCGAGCAACGCCATGGTGATCAGCCTCGATACATCAGAGGCTCTTGGCCATGCGCGGATCGAGCGCATCGCGAAGGCCGTCGCCGAGCAGATTCACGGCAAGCACGGTGACGGACAGGAAGGCCGCCGGAAAGAACACGATATAGGGCTTGACCTGCCACAGCGCGCGGCCCTCGGCCATGATGTTGCCCCAGGACGGAATGGTGGGCGGCGTGCCCGCACCGATGAAGGACAGGATCGCCTCAGTGATCATGGCACTGGCGCAGATATAGGTCGCCTGGACCAGCATGGGCGCGAGCGTGTTGGGCAGGATATGACGCAGGATGATCATCGGCGTGCGCGTGCCGCACGCCACCGCCGCATCCACATAGGGCTGTTCGCGCAGCGACAGCACCACGCTGCGCACGAGGCGCGAGACGCGCGGGATCTCGGCGATGGTGATGGCCAGAATGACGTTGCCGACGCTGCCGCGCGTCAGGGCCATCAGCGCGATCGCCAGCAGGATCGGCGGGATCGACATCAGGCCATCCATGAAGCGCATCAGGATGCCGTCGGCCCAGCGGACGAAGCCGGAGACGATGCCGATCGCAAGGCCCACAGCGGACGCGAATATGGCAACGGACAGGCCGACCGTGAGCGAGACCCGCGCGCCGAACAGCACGCGCGAATAGATGTCGCGGCCGAGCACGTCGGTGCCGAACCAGTAGTCCGCCGACGGCGCGCGCGTGCGCTTGGCGGGCGCGAGCGCGGTCGGATCGACCGTTCCGAGATAAGGTGCGAAGATCGCGATCAGGACCAGCATCAGCAGCAGCGCGCCACCAATGGCGACCGTCGGATGACCGCGCAGGAAGCCGATGAAGCCGCGACGGATCTTGACCGGCCGAAGGATCTCCGGCAGTTGCGGCGCGAGGACGAAGCCGGCCGGAAGCGATTGCGGATTGACGGTGGTGTCGGTCAATAGCGGATCCTCGGGTCAACGAGCGTATAGATGACGTCGATCATCAAATTGACGAGGACGTAGACGAAGCTGAACAGCAGCACGATGCCCTGGATGACGGGATAGTCGCGGCGCAGGATCGCGTCGATGGTGAGCCGGCCGAGGCCGGGAATCGCGAACACGCTTTCGGTGACGACCGCGCCGCCGATCAGGAGCGCGATGCCGATCCCGATCACGGTCACGATCGGCACCGCCGCGTTCTTCAGCGCGTGAACAAACAGAATGCCGCCCTGCCCGAGGCCCTTGGCCCGCGCGGTGCGGATATAGTCCTGCTGCAGCACTTCGAGCATGGTGGCGCGGGTGATGCGCGCAATCAGCGCGATGTAGACGCAGCCGAGCGCGACCGCCGGCAGAATCAAATTCTCCAGCCAGGGCCAGAAGCCCTGGGCAAGCGGCGTGTAGCCCTGCACCGGAAGCCATTCCAGTTCGAGCGCGAAGATGTAGGCGAGCATGTAGCCGACCACGAAGACGGGCAGCGAGAAGCCGAACACGGCAAAGCCCATGATGACGCGGTCGATCAGGCTGCCGGCCTTCCACGCCGCCACCACGCCGAGCGGCACCGCGACCACGATCGTGAGCAGCAGCGTGACGATCATCAGCGACAGCGTCGGTCCGAGACGCTGCCCGATCATCGTCGAGACCGGCAGATTGGTGAAGATCGAGGTGCCGAGATCGCCGTGCAGGATGCGCCAGACCCAGCTTCCGAACTGGATCAGGAACGGCCGGTCGAGACCGAGGCTCTGGCGGATGCGCTCCACATCCTCCGGGCTTGCCTGATCGCCCGCGATCACCACGGCCGGATCGCCCGGCGCGATGTAAAGCAGGCTGAACACGAACAGCGCGACGATTGCCATCACCGGCAAGGTCGCGACGATGCGACGGAGGATGTAGGAGAGCATCTGGCTTCAGTGCACGATCATGCGGACTTCGATACGCCCCAGAAGAACGGCAACGGCCCCTTCGTGATGCCGGAGACGTTTTTGCGCCACGCCGTGTAGCTCAGGAAGAAGCCGGTCGGCGCATAGACGACGTCATCCATCGCCGCCTTGTTGAGGCGGTTGATGGTGGCCTTTTCCTCGTCGAGGTTTTTGGCCTCGAACCAGGATGTGACCTCCTTTTCGGTGCCGGCGCTGGTGGGCCAGCCGAACCAGGCCTTGTCGCCATTGGCGCGAATGGCGGTGTAGGGGGCTGGATTGATGCAGTCCGCACCCGCATGCCAGGTGTGGAACATGTTCCAGCCGCCCTGTCCCGGCGGCGTCTTCTGCGCACGGCGGGAGCCGACTGTGCCCCAGTCGGTCGCGACGAAATCGACATTCATGCCGAGCTTCTTCAGGAGGTCCGCGGTCACATCGCCCATCGCCTTGGTGATCGGCTGGTCCTGCGCCACCAGACACGTCACCGGCTGGCCGGAATAGCCGCTCTCGGCGAGCAGCTTCTTGGCCGCGTCGAGATCGCGCTTGCCCTTCAGGATCTCACCGCCCACTTCCGTGTAGAGCGGGGTATCCGGCGTGAAGTAGCCCGGCAGCGGTCTCCAGAGCGCGGTGTCGTCGCCGACGATCGCGCGCATGTAGTCTTCCTGGCTCAGCGCCATCAGCACCGCGCGCCGCGCCCGCACGTCGTTGAAGGGCGGATACAGGAAATTCATGCGGAACGAGCCGACATTGCCGAGCGGATCGCCGATATCGACGCTGATGTTCTTGTTCTTCTTCAGGACCGGCACGAGGTCCGCGATCGGGTTCTCCCACCAGTCGATCTCGCCATTCTGCAACGCGGCAGCCGCAGTGGCCGGATCCGGCATCACCACCCACTCGATGCGGTCGACCAGCATTTGCTTGCCGCCGGCAAGCCACGAGGACTTTTCCTGACGCGGCGCGTAGTCGGCGAACTTCTCGAACACCGCTTTCGCGCCGGGCACCCATTCGCCCTTGGCGAACTTCATCGGCCCGGAGCCGACATAGTCGGTGATCTGCTTGAACGGATCGGTCTGCGCAATCCGCTCCGGCATGATGAAAGCGCACGGCGAGTTGTTCTTGCCGAGCGCATAGAGCAGCTTCGGGAAGGGCTGCTTGAGCACCAACTTGAAGGTGCGGTCATCGACGGCGGTCAACTCCTGCTGGAGCGCCTTGATCATGAGCCCCATCGGATCGCGCGCCGACCAGCGCGTAAGGCTCGCGACGACGTCCTTGCTCAGCACCGGCTCGCCGTCATGGAATTTGAGCCCTGATCGGAGCTTGAACGTCCAGGTCATACCGTCGTCGGTGACTTCCTCGGACTCGACCATCTGACGTTGCGGCTGGAGCGACGAATCGACGCCGTAAAGCGTGTCCCAGACCATCGCCGCGGCGTTGCGCACGACATATTGCGTGCCCCAGATCGGGTCGAAATTGGCGAGGTTGGCCTGCGGCACGAAGCGCAGGGTGCGCGCCGCTGCGCCCTGGGCGATCGCCGGGGCCGAAAGGCCACCCGTCAATGCCAGACCGCTCGCGCCAGCCAGTCCCTTCAATACGGTCCTGCGATCCATTAAGTCCTCCCAGTAGTGCCGTGATGCCGGCCAATCATTGGCCAAGAGCAGGTGAAACCGAAGCCCATTGGCGTGCAAATGGTATGCCAGTAACCAGGCCTTCGCCAGCGGGATCTCACCGCCATTTTGGACGATCCTGGCCTCAAAGCGCCGCCGCCAACGTCGGCCCGGTCTCGATATGGGGGATCGCCTCGACCAGCTTGCGCGTGTAGTCGGTCTTCGGATTGTCGAACAGCGCCCGGCTCTCGCCCTGCTCGACGATGCCGCCATTGCGCAGCACGATGGTGCGATCACAGAGCATACGCACGACGTTGAGATCGTGGCTGACGAACAGCAGTGCGATGTCGTTCTCGCGGCGCAACCGGTCGAGCAGTTGCAGCACCACCGCCTGCACGGAGACGTCGAGCGCGGCGGTTGGCTCGTCCAGCACCAGAAGCCGGGGCCGGCAGGCGATGGCGCGCGCAATGCCGACGCGCGCCTTCTGACCGCCGGAGAGCTGGTGCGGAAAGCGCGGCAGGAGATCGAGCGGCAGTCCCACGCGCTCGGCGCATTCTTCGACCCGCGTGCGCAGCGCCTCGCCCGCCCGCATGCCGTCGAGCCGCATCAGGGGATGGGCGATGCAGTCGAAGGCCGTGAAGCGCGGGTTGAGGCTCTCGTTCGGGTCCTGGAAGACCATTTGAATGTCTTTGCGCAATGGGGAGCGGTGAAAATCGCGCGACGCCACATGGCCGATCGACTGCCCGTCGAACACGATGTCGCCCTCGCTCGGATCGATCAGGCGGCAGATCATCCGCGACGTCGTGCTCTTGCCCGAGCCGGACTCGCCGACGAGGCCGACGCTCTCGCCGCCGGCCATCGTCATCGAGAAGTCCGCGACCGCCGCAGAACCCTGGTCGAAACGTTTCGCAAGCTTGCGCACCTGCAGCAGCGGCGGCGTCCCGTGCGCGGGCTCGGGCCTCGGCTTGCTGACAAAAGTCGCCTGGCGCTCCCGCTCCTCCTCCGTCACGAGATCCTCGATCCGCGACGTCGCGGTCGGCGATGCCGCCACGAGGCGCCTGGTGTAGGCGTGCTGCGGCGTGGAGAAGAGCGTCCTGGGGCCAGCCTCCTCGACGATGCGTCCACGCTCCATCACCGCGATGCGGCGGCAATAGCGGGCCGCGAGCCCGAGATCGTGCGTGATCAGGATCGTCGCCATGCCCCGCGCGGCGGCGATGTCGGCCAGCAGGTCCATCACCACCTTCTGCGTGGTGACGTCGAGGCCGGTGGTCGGCTCGTCGGCAATCAGCAGCGCGGGATTGCAGGAGATCGCGATCGCGATCATGACGCGTTGGCACATGCCGCCGGAGAGCTCGTGCGGATAAGCGTTCATCCGCGTCTCGGGGTCGCGGATCTGGACGGCGCGAAGGAGCTCCAGCGCCTCGGCGCGCGCGGCGTCCTTCGAGATCCGCTTGTGCGTGAGGATCGCGTCCGCGATCTGCAAGCCGATCGCCCGGATCGGGTTGAGCGCCGCCCGTGGATTCTGGAAGATCATCGACATCGCCGCGCCCTGGAGCTGACGGAGATCGTCGCCCCGGAGTTTTGTCACGTCCTGCCCGCGAAACAGGATCTTGCCGCCGGTGACGCGCCCGGCTGCATCGAGCAGCCGCGTGGTCGCAAATCCGGTGACCGACTTGCCCGAGCCGCTCTCGCCGACGAGGCCGAGCATCTCGCCGGCCTTGACCGTGAGCGTCACGCCGCGCACGGCCTCGACCATGCCGCGCCGCGTCGAGAACGAGACGTGGAGATCGTCGATCCTGAGCAGCTCTTCGCTCATGTGCGCATGCGGGGATCGAGAATATCCCGCATCCCGTCACCGAGCAGATTGAAGCAGAGCACCGCGAGCATCAGCGCCAGGCCCGGGAAGGCCACCAGCCACCACCGTCCGGTCGAGATGAAGCGCGCGCCTTCCGCGACCATGATGCCCCATTCCGGCGTCGGCGGCTTGACGCCAAGGCCGATGAAGGACAGGCCGGCCGCATTCAGAATGGCCCAGCCGAGGTTGAGCGAGATCTGCACCGCCATCGCCGGCAGGATGTTCGGCAGCAGGAACCGCAGCACCACCGAGAAATGGCTCTCGCCGCAGGCGCGCGCGGCCTCGACCCAGCCGACATTGCGCCGGACGTTGACCTCGGCCCGCGCGAAGCGGATGTAGAAGGGAAGATTGATGATCGCGGTCGCGATCACGATGTTCTCGATCCGGTTGCCGAGGGCCGCGACCATCGCCATCGCCAGCACGAACAGCGGAAAGGCCATCATGACGTCGACGAAGCGGCCGACGCCACGGTCGAGCCTGCCGCCGGCATAGCCGCAAAACGAGCCGACGACGGCACCGATCACGAAGGAGATGCCCACTGCCGAGACTGCTATGGCGAGATCGAGCCGCGCCGCGATGACGAGGCGGCTGAACACGTCGCGCCCGAGCTGGTCGGTGCCGGCGATGTGGGCCGCGCTCGGCGGCAGCAGCGCTTCCGAAACGTTGGAGGCCACGGGATCGTAAGGCACGATCCAGGGGCCGAAGATCGCAACCAGGATGAACAGCAGAACGCCGGTCGCGGCGACGGCCGTGAGCGGATTGCCGCGCAGGATCCAGACCGAATGACGGAGAGTGGCGCTGGTCATTCGATCGATACCCTGGGATCGGCGATGCCGTAGCAGACATCGACGACCAGATTGACGAGCACGAACAGGCTGGCCATCAGCAGCACGAAGCCCTGCACCGGTGCATAGTCGGAGGACAGCAGCGCATCGAGCGCGTAGGAGGCAACGCCCGGCCAGGAGAACACCTTCTCCACCAGGACGTTGGCGCCCAGCATGGTCGAGAACACGATGCCGGCGATGGTGATGACGGGGAGGATCGCATTGCGCAGCGCGTAGGTGACGACGACCTTGCGCCAGGACAGCCCGACGGAGCGCGCAGTGCGCACGAAATCGCTGCCGAGCGACACCAGCATCGAGGCGCGCGTGATCCGTGCCAGCGGCGCGATGACGAACAGGGCCATGCTCACGGCCGGCAGGACCAGCTGTTTGCAGGCCGCCCACCAGCCCTCAAAATCGCCGGCCAGCAGGAAATCGATCGACAGAAAGCCGGTGCGCTGCGGCGGCAGCGAGGTGAAGACGTCGATTCGCCCTGTGGGATCAGGCGCGAGCCCGAGCAGGTAATAGAAGACATAGATCAGCAGCAGGCCCGAAACGAAAGTCGGTACGCAGACGCCGAGCGCGCAGAACAGCCGCACGCCGTGATCGACGACCGATCCCGGCCGCAGCGCCGCGACGACACCGAGCGGCACCGCCGCGATCAGCGCGATCAGGAGCGCGGTGAAGGTGAGCTCGAGCGAAGCCGGCAGCCGCTCGCGCAAATCCTTCAGCACCGGCTGCCCGGTCATCATGGAGCGGCCGAGATTGCCGTGGCCGATGTCGGAGAGATAGTACATGAGCTGCTCCGGCACCGGCCTGTTGAGCCCCATCTGCTTGCGGATCTGCTCGATCTCCTCCTTGCCGGCATTGGGCCCGGAGGCGAAGAACACCGCGGGATCGCCGGGCAGGACGCGCATCAGGAGAAAAGTGAAGACCAGCACGCCGAACAGCGCCGGCAGCGACGACAGAAGCCGCCTGCCCGCCCGCACCATCGTTGCGCCAAGTCCGGTCATCACCTTTCAGAGCCTCTCTCGTTTGCCGATCTCACTTGCGGCTGACGTCGCGATAATCCACCTGGCGATGGAACTCGTAGGTATAGCCTTCGATCGACGACGCCATCACCGCGTCCTGGTTGGGCTGCCACAGCGGGATCTGCGGCATCTCGCTGAAATGAATCGCGTTGAGCTTGCGGCCGTCCTCCTCGTACTTGGCCTTGTCCGGCTCGAAGCGGGCTTCCTGCGCGATCGCGGCGATCTCGGGATTGTTGATGGAGCTGTAATTCCAGCGCTGATTGCCGGTGTAGAAGTTGCGGTAGAAATAGTCGGTCGAGGGCAGCCAGGCGACGATACCCTCGGTGAAGAACGGCAGCTTCTTCTCGTTGATCTGCGTCGACATCTGCGCATCCGGCAGTTTCTGAATGTCGACCTTGATCCCGATCTTCGCAAGCGATTCCTTCACCAGCGAAGCCATCGGCTCGGCCGTCGAGGCCTGGCCGACATTGAAGCTGAACGTGGTGGCAAAACCTTCGGGAAGGCCGGCGGCCTTGAGATATTCGCGGGCCTTGTCGAGATCGGTCTTCACCGGGGCCTGGAACGGATAGATGCCGTTCGCCGGCTTGCCGTCCGCCCAGGTCGCGCCGAACAGCGGCGCGCCGCGGCCGAACAGCGCGGCCTTGAACATGTCGTCATAGGGCAGCGCAAAGGCGATGGCACGGCGGACATTGACGTTGTCGAAGGGCGGGATCTGGTTGTTCATCGAGACGAAGGTGATCGCATTGTATTGCGGCGTCGAGATCACCTTGAGCTTGCCCTTGGCCTCGAGCGACTGCACGTCGCTGGCCTGGAGATCGACGACGATGTCGGCATCGCCGCGCTCGACCAGGTTGGCGCGGGTCGCCGGCTCCGGCACGGATTGCACGATCACGCGCTTGAAGAAGGCGGGCTTGTTGGCCGAACCGCGATTCCAGGCCTCGTCACGCTTGAGGATGACCTGCTCGCCCGGCTTGAAGGTCTCGACCACATAGGCGCCGCTGCCGGCGGTGTGCTCCTTCAGCCAGGCGGTCGCCCAGGGATCATCCGCCGTCGCATGCTCCTTGGCGACCTTCGAGTTGATGATCATGGGATAGACGGTCGCGAGGTTCGGCAGCGCGAGCTTGTCGGGCTTCGGCAGCGTCACCTCGATGGTGAGGGGATCGATCACCTTGAACTGGTCGGCCGACGTCAAGGAGCCGGTCAGGAGCTGCGCCTTGCCGAGGATCGGCGCGGTGACGCAGCGGTCGAGCGACCATTTCACGTCCTCGGCCGTCACGGGCGAGCCGTCCTGGAACTTGGCGTCCTTGCGCAGGCGGAAGGTAAGCTTCAGCCCATCGGGACTGACGTCGTAGGATTCGGCGAGCTCGCCGGTGATCGTGTCGAGATCGAACACCCATTTGCCGTTGAGCTGCTTGCGGCCGAACGCCACCAGCCGGTCATAGGTGCTCATGCTCAGCGCGAAGGACTCGCGCGTCGAGCCGGGGATGTTGGGATCGAGCGTGTTGACGGATGCGCCCGTCACATAGCGCAGCGTTTCCGCCCTGGTTTGGGCCTGCGAAGGCGCGTTCGCGATGAGCAGCAGCGCGACAGTGGCGAGCACGGAGGATGCCGGCCTGAAAGACACAAAACGCATTCGTTTTTCCCTGAATTTCGAAAGAGAACGCCAGCAAGGCAGGTTAAGAAACAAGCAAGTTGCGCGCCAGTCTCACGGCGCGCTGGCGGGGACGCTTCGTCGCGGCGGCGCATGGATGATCATCGCATTTCCCCCATTTTTCGTGCCGGCCGCATGACCACGGCCTGCGGCACGTCATAGGCGCTGAGCGAAGCCCAGTGCCGCGCGACATCGGCGCGGAACAGGCCGCGCGTCAGGCCGTGGACCAGCTTCGGGACGGCGGTCGTCATCGCGTTGATCGACGATCCCGACGGGCCAAAACTCATGGTGGAGGCGATGGCGAAGAGATGGATGTCGGAGATCCACGGCGTCTCGCCGGCTACGCGCTCGGTGAAGGCGTAATCGTCGGCGAGATAGGGAAAGCGGCCGAGCCGTTCGTTGCGCTCGCCCTCCGGCGGCTGATAGCGGTCGGCCCAGGTCGCGATGTTGCCGGCAAACCCGCTGAGCTCGCCGCGCCCGGCAAAGTCCATGCCGATGCCGGTGCCGCAGATGACGAAATCCGCAGGGATGGCGCCGCGCGGCGTCTGCAATTCGACGCCTTTGCCCGTCTCCCGGGCCGCCTCGACCGGCGCGCCCTCGTGCAGTGTGAAATTGGCATGACGCGCGCAGCGATCGTAGGTCGGCTGCGGAAAGCCTTCCCGCATCTCGAGGATGGTGCGCATGAAGCGCCAGCGCCAGGCATCGTCGAGATCGCTGAGATGGCGCAGGAAGCCGCGAAAGGTCAGCCAGCGATAGGGCTGGATCACCTGGATCTGCGCGCGGCGGCACAACAGATGCACCTCGGCGGCGCCCGCCTCCAGCGCGGTGGCGGCGTTGTCGAAGGCGGATGCGCCGGCGCCGATCACGACAACCCGCTTGCCGCGGAGCTTTTCGAAATCGATGTCGTCGGCGACGGTCGCGACCGAGGTTGATGGCAGATGGCGGAGCGGCTCCGGGATCATCCAGTCGCCCATCCCCTCCTGCCCCGTCGCCAGCACGATCTTGCGCGCATGGAGCGTCTCGACACCGCCGGCACTGTTCACGCGTGCGGCCAGCAGGCCATTAGGTCCTGGCGCGATCTCCAAGAGCTCGCAACCGTTGCGCACCGGCAAGCCGATCGTGCGCCGCAGCCAGAGCAGATACTCGGCCCAATGGCCGCGTTCGATCAGGCCGAGCTCCTGCCAGCTCTCCTTGCCGAAGCGGGCCTCGTGCCAGGACTGGTAGGTCAGGCTGGGAATATCGAGGTCGGGCCCGGTGTAGTCCTTCGGGCTGCGCAGCGTCGGCATGCGGGCATAGGTGAGCCACGGGCCCTCCTTGCCCTCCTCGGCCTTGTCGAGCAGCAGGATGTTGCTGACGCGGGAGCGCATCAGGCCGAAGCCGATGGCGATACCGGACTGGCCGGCGCCGACGACGAGAACATCCAGCGCCGGCTTGCCATCAGCCCCGATCTTCGGGTCGAGCCATGCCGCGCCCGGATGCGCGATCATGGCGAGATCGGCGCGAACATCGGCTTCGAGCTCTGTCAGCGCGTCACTCATGCCGCGAGCCAGCCTCCGTCAACCACCATCACGGTGCCTGTCGTGAACGAGGACGCGTCGCTGGCGAGATGCAGCGCCGTCTGCGCGATTTCCTCCGCCTGGCCGAAGCGCTTCATGGCATGGCGGTTGCGGGAGGCTTCGCGCACCTCCTCCGCATTGGCGTGACGGGCAAAGCTGCGACGAAGCATCGGCGTTTCGATCGCGCCCGGTGCGATCGCGTTGACACGAATGCCGTCGGTGGCGAAATCCACCGCCATCGTCCGCGTCAGGCTGACGATCGCGCCCTTGGCGGCGATATAGGCGCTGTTGCCCTTGCCGCCGGCAATGGCGAGTTGCGACGCCAGCGTGATGATCGAGCCGCTGTTCTGCCGCTGCATGTGAGGCACGGCGGCCCGCGCCCACAGCCAGGTGCCGCCGACATTGGTGCGAAACACCGCGTCCCAATCGTCCGGGCTCGTCGTCAGCACCGTGCCGCCGCAGGAGAAGCCGGCGGCCGTCATCAGGATGTCGAGGCCGCCGTGTCGTCCGACGACATCGC
>NZ_JBFUES010000016.1:0-21331 GCF_056403875.1 Bradyrhizobium sp. P2_E8 | reverse complement strand
AACCACAGCTGGCGCTGCCGATGTAATCGCGTCAGGTCACTTCCTTTTCAAGTCGATCGATGAGCTCGATCTGTCCCGATGGGATCAATGACAAGCGATCATCGCGATTGCCCCTCCCCATGGGCGGCAGCGACAGATTGGAACGCTTCGTGGATGTCGCGAGACCGTCTTGGAAAAAAGGCCCTCATTTCTCCGTCATCCAGCGGGATTTTTTTCAAGTTGAAGGTGCCGTGTATTTCGTGCATTTCATAGAAGTGGACAGGTCGTCTCCTGTCATCCAGGGCGGTGATGATGGCGTATTTCACAGCTTCTTTGCAGCGCATTCCGAAGATTACCTCTTCGAGCTCCAGCGGGGAGTCTCGCAGCCCGCGCTGCCCGATCAAGCGCCATTCCTGCTCGTATCGCCAACTTGCCGCTTTTCGCAACAGAACAGCCTCGTCTACCTGACGACGAGCGTCCTTGTCGCCATCGAGCATCGCCAGGACCTTGCTGGCGTCGACCAGCCGCTTGCCACCATATTTCACTCTATGGAGATCGTCGTGCACGTCGGACGGCACCGAGTAACCAATGCAGACACCGTGATGCTGGTCGCCATAATGGCTCCACATCAACGGGCAATTGGCCCGTTCAGCCAGCGACACAATTCCCTTTTCATATTGCAGCAGTAGTTCCTTCTCCAGATAGCGACCAAGCAGGAACTGATGGGGATCATCCATTTCATAGCTTGGGTCGTCAGCATTGTAGCTGATTTCCGAAATAACCTGATCGGCCTGCAGGCGGCTGAGCCGACCAATATGATCTCGGGTTTTCGGACCCTTGTATCTAATGGTCCTTGCCRCAGTCTTCATCTCCGCGCTGACGCGCTGCTCGACAAGTTGGCGGATTGCGCGCTCGAGATCCGAGACAGGAAGATCGTTGTTGAGCGAGGGCCGTGTATCGAGCGGATCATTGAACGTGCTGGGATCGGCAGAATAGAGATTATCCGCGATGATCATATCCAATGTGAGATTGTTGAACGCGCGGTATTTGAAGAGCCGCCGCGGAATGCTTTGCTTTTTGGTCATTGCTCCCCCTAGAGCGGCTATTTGGGTCCAGAGTCCTGGACCGCTCGGAGATAGTCCTCCACGTTGTCATCCGTCAGCACCACTTTCTCGGCCCAGTCGATGTTCACAAGCGGCTTTCCGGTTGCTGGATGAATGTCGTCGGGGTCGAAGTCGGCTGCGAACAGATCGCGGCGAAGTGCGTAAAGCTTGCGCGCATCTTCGCTATTATGCTTGAGGCAATTAATCAGAAGCCTCAATTCTTCCAGGCCGGCCTTGTCGATCACGATCGACGCCTCTGTTAGTGCGGCAACGAGATGGCTGTGGTTCGGCTTCTTTCTAACCGCCGGGATCCATCGCTGCGCGCCACGTTCCCATAGGTGGTAAATGACGATCACGAACGCCTTTCGAACCAAGAGGAGCGCCTCTTCAGCCTCATGGCGGCGTTCGCCGAACTCCTCGCCATAGTGCCGTCCGGCGCCGGTCTCCTCATCATAGTCTTCCCACTGGGCGTTGCCCGCATCGACGCGGCGCTGAATGTCGTCAGCCTCCTGCTCGATCTCTTCCAGCTCCTGGTGAAAGGGTGCGCATGCCGCGCGGAAGGCCGCGCGCATCTGACGGATGCGGCGATCAAACATGGCGCGACGCATTGTTTTCAGGACGAATGTCATGGGCGATTGGTGTTTTTGAGCGAGCGCGGTGGGGCCAGTTTCAAGCGTTTCGTCAAGACTGAGCGCTGTCAGTTCAAGCGATCAGCCCGGGACGGATGGCACTCCGGGCGGTTCGCCTCTGGCTAAGGCTGCCGCTCTGAGGATCTGTCGAAGGGATCTGGCGTAATGTCGATCAGCGCATCTGTATCGCGTTCGCGAATGACACTAGGGGGATAAAAAATGTCCTCCAACGACAAGTCAGCCTCTCACCAGGCCACGGTCCCGATTTATCTGCACGAACTGCTCACAATTCGCGTGGCACTCGTTCGGCCGGGCAAAATCGACAGGCCGCCGCCGTATCACGGTCGACGTAGCGGCACGCTCAAGGAGATCGTCGAAATAGCGCTTCGTTCGGTCGTTCATGCTGATCTGTGGGTCAGGCTCAAGCCGGGTTAACGGGAGGCCGTTTTCTTCGTTCGTGAGGATGGGCTTTTTTCATCTGACACGCAGGTGGCGCACAGCCGGGTCGGAATGTGGCTTTCGTGAACGGTTGTCTCTCGAAGGTTAGCCGTCGATTCTGCCGTCCGGCTCGCAAGGGCCGTCAGCCGCTTGCCCAACTGATCGCGCGTCATGGCTATCATCGCTCCGCGCGCGCCTTCAAAGCCGCAGTTAATCGCCGCCAAGCCCTGTCCAAATCTTAACGCCGAAAGCAGTCTGGGCTTCTGCAGGGTATCAAACACCTTTGCGCCGCTGGTACCCAACTGATGGATAAGGCCAGTCGTGGTCCAGTCACCGGCTCCAGCGCCGTCGACAAAGACCGGCAAGGTGAACGCCGGCAGATCGCTCCAGTGGCCACGCCAGCGCACGCGTAATCCCTCCTCGGCCAGTGTTTCGACGATGATCCGCGGCTGCTGCGCTTCCCGAAGGTCGCGCAAATGGCCCAAGCGATCGTGAGAGAACTTCAGGATGTGGCAAAGATCGACCGCTTTTTGAAATTGGCGCTCGTCGCCCACGGACGATGGCTCAAAAACAACCAGTGCGCCTTTTTCCCTGGCCCAAGTGGCAAGCTTGAGAGAGGCCGGCGAAAGCCGATCCATGTAGAAGGCCTTCGGCACGATGGTGGATTGCGTTACATCGGCGGCTTGCTGAAGCGTCGAGGCTCGAAATCGCGGTAGCCATCCGCCGCACTCCGGACAGGCGAGGGAAAATCGGTGGCCGCGCTTGCCTTCCTTGTCTTCCACAAAGCGCTGGATAACGATGGGCGTCTGGATTGCTTTCTCATCTGACAAGAACGCGGCGTCGACACCGACGGCCTTGAACTCTTTCCGTACGACGCCGGCTGCCCAGTCTTTACCAAGGCGGGCCACGGGATAGCTCTTCCAGCCGAGCCAAGCCAGAATCGCCAGAACATTGCCGCACGAACCGCCGGCCGCCACGAACTCCTCGGTGTGGCCTTCCACGATGTCAGCCGCCACGAAGCCGGCGCCGACGCAGACGGGGTGACGGGTGGCGGGCCGGAGTGTCAGATCAACGCGTGTCATTTTTCCCAATCCCCTCGTATCCAAAGCGAATAAACTTCGATGCCCGTGTCAACCGTATCACCCGGTTCGCCATAGGTAACTGATTCGATGTAGGGAATGCCGACATTGACCTTGTCCGGCCCACCGCTGTGGGCGCGATGATCGTAACATGCCAAGAGTGCGCCAACGGAGAGAAGCTTACTCGACAAGGGTGACATAAACACCTTGCATCCGCCCAGATCGCTCAAAGAGTCGCGATAGCGGTCAATTGCGCCGTAGATCTGACGATAAGCCTCAAACGGATTGTACTCCGAAGCGTAGAGAACGTTTGTGGGCTCGACCCGGAAATCATCGAAAAGGAGGAGGCGGTATTCCTCTATCAGCCGATCGCCTCTTCGCGGATCGCGGCTTGGGAAAGGGATCACCGGACAGATTTCATCAGGATCAAGTTCCGAGCGAATGCGCTCAAGGCGCGCGCTTTGTCCTTCGCCAAGCACCGGAAACCACACCCGGGGCAAGTTGACGGTGCTTTCGGCGGTGAGCTGGCCAGAGAAACCGACCAGCGACGTCACGGTGTCACTAAGGCTGGCCGAGGTGTGCCGCCGGTCGGAGACGACGCTTTCCGCCACGACGACATGAAGATTGACCGAGGGGCCGCCGTTTTGCACCAGCTCATCAAGCAGCGCAATCAGTTGCGTTATCGCTGTCAAACCGACGGTACGCGGCATGGCGCTGACGTCGACAATTACGTCGGTGTATTGTGCCAGCTGTTGCTGCCGGTTGACGGCTGCGCGGGTGTTGCGGGAGGTCACATGGCTGTTGCCGGAGCCGCGCATCTTGATCTCGATCTCGGTAAGTCCGGCACCAAAAATGCTGGTAAATGCGGCTGCGTTGGCGTCAATTTTCTGCTGGGTGCTCGTCGTGTCAGGCTGCCCATTGCGGTAGCGAAGTATCCAGCCGTGCAGCGCCGCCACCTTGCCTAACCCAAGGATGCGCCGCGGCACCAGGGTTGCCCGCGCGTCAAATCCGCGCCCGACGATGAACAAGAGCTTACGCGAACCATCCGAAAGCTGCTTAGCCCAGAACGCGTCGAACCGCGCTCCGTCGAAGAGCTGATAGGGATCCCATCGCATTGCCCTTCCGTTTCTAGACAAGCGATTTCTCCGTCACGGCCGCGCGACCGTGTGCGAGCCAGTCGGCGAGCTCTTTCAGGCCCTTTTTTCGCCAGCCGCCATAGCCAAGCGGCAAATCAAAATGGGCGCAAAGAATCCGGTTCAGGTTGAACACAATCAGGCTCTCGCCCTTGTTCTTGCGATCGAGGGTCGGCTCCAGCAAATTCTGGGACACGAGCGCGGCCAACATGGAACGCAAGTCGGCGAACGCCGCCGATTCTCGGCCGCCATCGATAAGACGCGCGCGGTCTTGCATCGTGATGCCAAAGCCGGTCACGCCCGGCGAATAAGGGGCGCTCGGTCGGTAGGTCTGGGCGGAGCAGAAGGCGCCGACGGCTTCGAGGAAACGGCGCGCCTCATAGCCGCGCGGTACCCGGCGCGGGATGCCATCCCAACGCCGCTCGGCCGCGTGCTTTAGAATGAGGTGTTGGCGCTCGGCGCTGAGGATGGAATCGGCACCACGACGCACGGAGGTTTTCGCGGCAAGCTCTTCAAAGAGATCGCCGGCAAGCTCTACGAACTGATCTGCATTGGACGACGACAGCATCGCAAGTTTCTGACGCCCGAAATAGATCGGCGCCTTCGTCTCGCGGGAAAGAAAGACTTCGGCGGCAGCTTTGACGCCAGCGTTCTCCTTGTCGCTTAAATCGTCCTCGGTCAGCGCATCGAAATCAAACGCGCGTTGCGACCTTGCGGCGTCGCGTTCGATGAGGATTTCGACTTCGCGCCAGCTCAAGGCACGATCGCGCGGACTTCCTGAGACGGCGCGCCGCGCCACAAGCCATTGCTGGTATCGCTGCTGTTGCCCGATGCGCGCGAGAAGGCGCTGCTCGATGGCGACGCACTGGGCCTCAAAGACACTATCCCATTCGGCAGGATCGAGTTCTTCGGCAAGCGCCGGAAAGAAGTTGCGTCCTTGAAAGCCATCGGCATCGCGCGCCCGCAGGTCGGCAATCTGGTCAACGAATTTCTCATACGCGACCTTGCGGTCGCGCCACCGGCTTTCGAGGCGGATTTCCCCATCATAGTCGCGGTCTTCGAGCGCGCCTTGCGCGAGCAGATCCTTTGCCGGCAAGGCCTCGAGCCGTTCGGCGATCCAGATGCCGCACGACAGACGCGCGTTGGTGACCGTCTCCTTCAGCCACTCCCTCTGGTCGTCGCTGAGGAATTGAAGATCGTCCAACAACAATACGCGCTTCAGCTCAATAGACCCCGACGCATCGAATAGGCGCGCCGTCGCGAGCCAGTGAAGCGCTTCGAGCTGGGAGGCCGCTTTGGGTATCGGCTTGCCTTCGCCGCCGAGGTCATCAAGAAGGTCGAAAACGCTCTCTTCGATGCTGGATGCCCATTTATGAAGTTCGGCGCCGCTGGCGTTCGCTGGCAGTGTTGCGCCGTCGGTGGGCTGCCACGTCGCGCGGATTTGACCGATATCGTCCGGGTAGGATCGCTCGGAGCGCTCAAGCGCGGCGCGCAAGGTGGCAAGGACAATACGCGCATTGACGAGGGCACGGAATACGCCGGTCGATCGCGCGGCGCTGTCGCCGACCTCATCGAGATCGCGATACTCGTTCGTGAAGGCAATCACGACGCCGAGAATAGCGGGACCATCGGCTGTCACGGCGCCCGCCTTGATAAGCGCGTGGCRCGTTGGCCGAATATCCGGATCGTCCTGCATGCGGAAGATCTTGCGCAGTGGTCCTGGCGTAAGGAGGCGAAGAAGGGTGGTTTTGCCGCCGCCGGGCGCACTGCGTAGAAATACAACGCCCGACCAGGGATCATCGACGTCGTTCAACAGGTCAAGCGCGCCTGCGGCGAACAGCCGGACGAATTGCTCRTCGTGCACGGAGCGTTTGGAGGCGCGCAGGCGAAAAGGGTTTCTCATCTATCCGCCTCGCTTGTGGCGGCTTATGCGAGGGAACAAGCCGGTGAATGTCTGATCGTACTCGCCCCAGAGGAGATAGATGGAATTGTTGGGGGCGTTGTGCGTGAGGATGACCGGCAGACGGCATTCCGCATAGCCGAGGCGCTTGGATGTACCACCGACGTCTGCGTGCTCGTCATCGACCTCCTTGTCGAAGTATCGGTCATCATTGGCAAGCGCGATAATTTTCGCGTCTTTCCCATCATCGAGACGCGTGTCCGGCGGAAGCGCGTGGACCACTTCCAGGTGAACCTTGCCTTTCGGGAAGGCGTATTTCTCAAGCTCCCGTTCGATGTGCTGGACGGCCTGATCGGCCGCAACGTAAATGCACACCAACACATCAAGATTGTCTTTGGCGACGATCTTGCTGAGCGCACCATCTTCTTCACACAGCTTTTGCAGGATCTTGGGAATCTTGCCGTCCCACTTGCCGTCCTCGAACCGGATATACGAGGTTCCGCTGGCGGTGAAATCATCGAGAAGGCAAATTKTATGGAATTTGCACTCCTCGTCATCTGGCTCGCGTCCAAGCTGGACGGTCATCGCCTTTTTCAGCTTCGTGCCCATCGATCCCGCCTTCTCGTCCGAGATATCGTAGGCGTGCCAAAGCTGTTCGTTGCTGAGGTAGGGATGGGACCGACGAAAGACATCGGTGCGTGCGCCGTCGCTCAGGCCGAGAAAAAGCGTTTGTCGCAGCACCTGCGAATACGCAGGGCTGGATACGACGTGCTTGCAGCGCTCCGGATCGACCGCCAGGAATGCCGCGGCCTTGGCAATCAATCCCGGCCGGATCACAACGGGAAAGGCGAGTTCAACAAGGTGACGCATTTCTGCAGTCGAGATAAAGACCAGACGCGAGCGAAAAAAATCGTAAGCGACACGCCGCTCCTCCAGAGTCTCGAATTGCCGCAGCCATAGCGCGAGACTCTCGATAAAGCGGCGGCCGGGAGCGTACTGCTGATATTCGTCGTATTTATAGCGCGCAAAATCCTGGAGGATCGGCCGCTCCCGAGCCTTTTCTTCATCCGACCAGTTCATGACCTTGGCCAGGAGAGCTTCTGCGAGCTCATCCCTCATTTTTCAAACCCTACTCCAGATGAATAGAACCAGTTCCGTGCTGCCAATCGATTCTTTCAAGATAATAAAGTGTTGCCTGCAYGCCTAGAAAACCCCGTGGTGATAATCCCCAGCAAGATTGGGTGCTAGCGCTCACTTCATCGACGCTAAGACCGAACGGATCGTCAAGAAGATCGCAATCGTTGCCGGGCCATCGGCCCTTGTCTCCCAACCGCAGCACCGGCGCTTTGCCCTCCGATCTTGTGCGCTTGCGAACAGCCTCAACCACGGCTGTTTTTCCACTGCCGCCGAAGATGATATCGACGGAATGATTTGAGCAAGCCACGGACGCCTTGATGGCCGATTTTTCAACAATTGAGGTGGCCATACGGACCGATATCGCAGGTTCTTCCAGACTGGGAAGTGAAACGGCGATCTGACAATGGTTAGATCGGAACGAGCATGCGGAAAAATATTGTGATGCGCGCAGCATGTTTTCGACGTACAGAACGTCCTGTGTCGGAGGACTTGGATCGGGCGCGCCTTCGGCAAGGCTTTGAACGATGGCGCCATTATAGAAGCCTATCAGGACGTTCGACCAGTATGGCTTTCGGATCGCTTCCTGAATGCGCTCTGCAGCCGAGCCGCCGCGCCCCGTCGCGATCCCAATGATGGCGCCCGCTGCAAGCAGCCTGTTCAAGCCATCGGCGATCTCCTTGGAGAGCGGCAGGAATCGTGCATCGGGTTCGCAAAGCGTGCCGTCATAGTCGAACACGAAGCCGGTGTATCGGGACTGATTGATTTTCTCAATTCCGCGCTCGCACGAGGCACGCAATTCATCGATTTGCGTTGAGGTTTTCAGGCCGCCGGCCATCTCTTTCCGCCAGACCGCGACATCCGTGACATTGGTGCGACGCGCCTTGCGCCGTCGCGCCGGGGCAAGGTGATAGAGCTTGCGCCCAAACTCCGGCACCCCTGGCTTGCCGGGATCGATCTTCCGCACCTGGCCGGCAGCAGCCGCGAGATGAAGACTGACAATAAGGCCCGCCAGCGCCTGCTCGTCTCGGGGGCCGGTGAAATCAATTCGAGCCCGAGGTACGTCAGGTGGAATAAGTTCAAGCGTACGGGTTGCCAGTGCTTCCTGGTCGTCCCCTATCAAGGCCAAGATTCCCGTCTGGCCGGGCCGCTTGGCAAACCAATGATGACGGCCATGGCCGAAATTGCGAAGGTCGGTCGCGTGGATGTTTCCGAGCGCCGCCTCAACGAAGCGCGACTCGATATCGGTTGCCGCCGGTTTCAAGGAAGATGAACAAAGGACGCTGGTCGTCTCTGCTTGAACGGCCGGCAGCGTGTGCTCGAGAAGCTGTTCGAGCGAAACACTGACGCGGCTTTGCATGAACTCATCAAGCGTTGCGGGAAGCGGTGCGGCGTCGCCCACAAGCACTCGATAGGCTTTAAGAATCAGTACCGCCGAGCCGAGCAAAGACGCCACGGCAAGGAATCCGTCCTCGAACAACTCCGATGAAGCAGAGACAACACGGCTATATTTGTAGCGTTGGGCAAGCTCGTGCAGCGGCGATTGCTCACGCATGACAAGCCCAACCAAAGGCTTGGCTTCCCGCTGTGCAGCTTCATCGAACGCCGCGCAAATGTCCTTGTTGCGGCCGCTAGCCGTGAAACACATCACGGCGGCATCGCGGAGCGGCAGGGTCATGTAATCCAGCGGCGTTGAGGCCGATGCCAGCCGACCGGTTCTAAACTGATGGATGTATGCCGCAAACGAAGCAACCGAGAAGGATCCTCCCGATCCGAGCATAACCGCTGAGCGCGCGGCGGCACTCTCAATCGCAGCTTTGAGCAAGCCGGGGTCGAGCAGATTTGCCGCCTCGTAGACCCTGTGAAGGCCGGCTAACTCCTTGAGATATTGATCAGTCAATGAAGCCTCTGCTGAACGCGGCGAATAGAAGTTCGCTCCGCGAAGTGCTCGCGGGGTCCATCACGGTACGGTGGCTGGGCGCCTGCGAGAAGACGGAAACGGGAGCTTACCACAGGAACAAAACAAGAACAATTTATTTCGCGATGAGAATCCTCCGTCGAGTCTTGACAACTTCGATGAAGCTGCCCGCCCGGCGACCACCAACTCGGCGTTGCCGGGATTCGCGGACCGGCCCGATGCGGGACAGCACACTAGGCCTCTGAGAACGTTGGGGAATGCTCAAAGGAAGCTTAGGCCATTTTCGGATGGGCGAATTGTGCGGCAACCCGTCCTGTTTATCAATTGGCCTACGCCCGCGCCGCTGTGCGCTTGATCCCTTCTGCAATCTGCCAGCCGCGATTGATGTAACCCTTGCTCTCCGCACTATCGCGCTTTTTGCCTTGGCGCGCGCGCCGAAAATCAATCCTCAAGGAATCCCCGCCGATCGGGATGGCCACGGCCTTGTACGCATCGGCGGCGAACCTGCTCAACAGGGTGTCGGCCGTATCAAGCGGCTCTCCGCTAGTAATGGCAGCGGCAAGTATCATGACGTCGTTCACGGAGTTGCGGACGTTGTCTTTGATGTTGTGCGTTTCGCAGAATTTCGCGAGCAGCGTCAGTCCGACGTCTGCCGTCTCTCGGCTGAGTGGAACGCATTCGCCGATCGCCGTGCAAAGGAAGGCAAAGCGCTGCTTGAGACGTTTCTGCAATTTCTTGTCGAGGGACCAGATGATGCTGGCGAACGCGGGTCCGTTCCGATCATTCAGAAGGGCCGCCATCGAACGGCTGCCATGCTGGACAAGCTTGGGATACTCGCCTCCGAAATCGAAGACGAGGCGCTCGCCCCGGGTCGGCTTGTGGTCCGACGGTATTTCGCGCCGCGGCGGCACGGCGTGCCCCGGATGATAGCGGATGTAGTACTTCGCATTGGTCCTAGACTCCGGATCGTAACTTTCGAGAAATTCGTGCGCGACCACAGAGGAAATACGGACGCCATCCAGGTGGCGGTGGCCCTTGAAGGCATACGAAAGGATCTGAGTATCGACCATCATGTTGCGGCTACCACGGCTCGTGAGTCGCGTAAGGTGTGGTCCATCTTCTGCCGGGAGGTCTGAAGGAGCCTTAGCGCGGCGAAATCTTGTCAGCGATTGAACTCCGCGAAGTCGCACGACTTCGATATGCGGTCGATGAAGGAGGATCGGGACAGGGACTTTCCGGCGCGATCGGTCACGGCGTGGGACAGGTACAGAAGATCTCGAGCCCGTGTCATGCCGACGTACAGGACTGCGGCCTCGGAAGAGGCGTTTTGCGGATCCAAATCCGATCCTAGCGGGATGACGCCCTCGATTGCGCCGGCAACGAACACAGTGCCGAATTCGTGGCCCTTTGCGCCGTGGAGCGAACTTACCCGGACGGCACTTCTGCCCGACGAGACTTCGCCCGCGTCGGGATCGCGGAATAGGTAAACCGGAATTCCCGCCGCCCTGAGGCTTGTGACGGCCAGCGCCCGATAGTGCCTGTTTCGGGCGAGGATGCAGATGTCTCGCGGCGCGTAATGCTTGTACCTGAGCAGAGCGGCCACCTCGGCGGCCAGGAATCGGGACTCGGCCATCTCGTCGGGGCAGCGAACGACGATGGGTCGCGTGCCCTCCCGAACGCTGAATTCCGGCTTCAAATCGGCTGTTCCGGCTTCGGCTTGAGCGATGTCGTCGTTCCACTCCTGTTCGACGAGCGGAAAAGCCGCTTCGAGTATCTGCTTCGTGTTTTGATAGTTCTTGCGCAGAACAAGTCCGCGCCCGGCGATATCGATGCCAAGCCCACGCAGCGAGTACCCTCGCGTGAAGATCCGTTGCGTGGAGTCGCCGACCAGCAGGAGACCGTCCTCCCGATTCCCGACGAGCGAGTGCAGCAGGCGGAGAGCGATCTCCGAAATGTCCTGAACTTCGTCGACGATGACGGCGGCGTAGCAGGATTCCGTGCCTTCTTCTTTCAGTTTGAGGCTGTAGGCTATTCTGACGAAGTCGGCGGGGTCCACCAGCCCGGCACTCGCGAGCGACTGACGGTACGACAGATAGACGTCGAGAACCGCGCGTTTCTGCTCCGGGGACAGACCGCGACCACGGCCGCTGCGATCACACGTCAGATATGATTCCGCTTCCTCATGCAGAAAACGCCCCATCAGAAAGTCGATTTCACTCGAAAGATACTCTTGGGGAATGGTCTTGAGCGCGTTCTTGTGCTCCGCCGAGACGTTCCAGAACGCGTCGTTCCGAAATCGATGATTCTGCTCGGGGGAGTACTTTGGGTTTTCCAGTCCACGTTGAAATATGTAGTCTAGGCACCAGCGATGAAGATGGGTCACCTCGATCGCACGCCTTTCGGGGCCGCACAGTTCATCGAGGAGACGCCCCGCGGCCGCCGCCAGCCCCTTGTCGAAGGTCGTGAACAGAACCTTCTCACCCTTTTCGAGCGCCACTTTCGCGAGCCGCTTCGCGCGATGCAGTGCAACGACGGTCTTTCCCGATCCGCTGATGCCGCGCAGCCGCGCCGGCCCCGAGAATGTCCGCTCCACCAACGATCGTTGATCGGGGTGGAGGAATAGCTGCCATTGCTGAAGCGTGCCGCGATCGAGCACTTCTTGAAGCGCGCTCGAATCCTCGAACGTGAAGAACTCTTCGGATCGGCCCAATCCGTCCTGCATCGCCGCTTCGGGAAACTGCTCCGCCAACTTTGCCGAACCAAAAGCCAGGTCGACAACCGTTTGGCGGGTTTCGGAATTGCCCGTTGCGAAGGCCAGCAATGCGTCCGCGGCCTTGGGCACCGTCTCGGCCAGAGCCTGCAGGAGCGTCATGCACTCGAAATCATTGGGATCGGAGAGCCCCCGGATGGCGGCGAAGTCTTCGTCGGGTACGCCTAGGTTTCGAAGCATGTCGTCGGTGAAACTGTCGAACAGCGGAGCGAGGGCCTGATCCGGAATTTTCTGTTCGGCTTGGAGAGCGGCCGAAGGAACCATTTCCACGGCCGTTTCGGTGGCCGTTCCTACTCGCAACTCGCGAAGCTGACCGGTCTTTTCGTCGAAGACGTATCCCTTGTGCCCGTCCAGGAAGGAACTGACGTGATCATGGGTGCCGACGGATAGGGCTACCATCACGCCATCGGAGTCGCCTCGCTGCAGGACCAGGCGATAGCCGTCCGGCAGCTCGTATTTAACGCACTTAGGAATGCGCGTTTCCGCTCGACGAGGAGCCGACGGTTCGAGGTCGCGTTGAATCTCCAGAAGAATCTCGCAGGCACGTTGATAGTGCTTGCGCGAAGAACGTCGCAAACCGTCGAGATCCTTCGAGAAGCTGGGTCGCAAGGTAATCTTTGGCATCAGGTCAGGATGTCTATGCTTCTATTGGGCAATCGAGTATTTCGCACTCCTCGTTAGAGGTCCTCACGTCGACGGAGTGCTACCGACGGCTTGACGCGCGACGCGGCTGCAATTGCCGAATGGCGGCATCACAAGGTTTCCGATTCTCGCCGTTGTCCGACAAAATGAGCGAACGAGCCTTTCAATGCAACCTTAAAGGTGCAAAACTGGGAATTGTATTGATGGAGTGACACTTATTTTTTAGGAGAATAATCATGTTCGAGAGGACCGCGTATTGCAAGATTCATCCCGCGGTCGGAATTGCGCGCGTCGGCAACAGCCCGGATGGCTACTTCGTCGGCCCCGAATGCCCGGGCGTATCCGGAACGCCCGTTGGAGGATTCAAGGACAACGGCGACCCGGCCGCTGGGATTCCTCCACGGGTCAAGCGGCAGGCGGCACGCTTTCGGATTTTCGCCTACGACGAGGCGGACGTCGTGCTCGGAGAGGTGACAGTTCAGGAAGCGGAGATCGAATGGTCGGTCCACCTCGTCAACAGCAAGGCAGAGGGCGACCGGTTCGCGGGCGTCGCAGGCGAGGAGCTGCCCTTGGGAGAGCGCCGGCCCCGGAATACGTGGCGGAATGCTGACATTGACGACCGCGCTTCCCTTATCATCGATCCGGGCGAACATCGCGTGGCCGGACCGCTGCGGGAGGCGAGCTTCGATGGGGGACGCTTCCGGGACATCGAGGTGCCTCTCGGTCATATGCGGACCGACGAGCGCGGACGCCTACTGGTCCTCGGGGGATTCGGGAAATCGGCTTCCTCCAATCCCGGTCAGACGATAACCAACTATGCGAACAACGAACGGTGGCACGATGATGTGTCCGACGGGCCAGTAAAGGCAAGAGTGAGGTTGAAATCCGGACGGGACGTCGACGTTCGTGCCGCCTGGGTTGTTGTCGCGCCGCCCGATTTCGCTCCTTCCGTCTCGAACGTCGTCACTCTCTTCGACGTCGCCGTGGATGTGGCGCTTCGTCATGGGCTTGGTCCGGTACCCGGCGCGCCGGGCGCTCGTCCGTCCTACACGCGCGATATCGCTCCAATATTTGACCGCCTCTCGAAGCTTGCCTGGGTACAGGACGGCGCCCGGGGGGCCGGCACCGGGGGAAGCGATTTTGACGATCTCGAGGGGCTCGCCGCGGCACCCCCGGAGCGTCGGAACGGCATTTTCACCCGCTTCCGCAATCCCAACCTACCGCCCGACTCAGCCGAAGCCGTAAAGCAGGCCTCTTCCGACTTTGTGCCGGCGCTGTCCGGAGACTCCGGCGACGCGGCTCCCGGAAACCCCGCGAACTGGCTGAGCGTGACCAAGACTCAATACGACACGCTAGCGAAGTGGCGCGACGGCAACTACGAAAACGACTGGGCAGGGAACTTTCCCGAGCCTCCCAAGACCATTTGGCCGGAGGGGCTGGATAGGGCCGCCTATGAGGCATGTGCAGGCGGCGCTTTCTATCCCGGCATCGAAGGTGGCTGGCTCCTCCGGAATCCGCAAGCATACGAAGCGCCGTTCCGCCTTTCACAAGCGAGGTTGCGTCCGGGGGACGTCACCCGACACATGGCGTGCCCGTGGCAGGCGGACTTTTTCGAATGCCAGTGGCATTGGTGGCCGGCGCAGCGTCCCGACGAAGTTCTGACGACCGAAACGTATCGCCGCCTCCGGGAGATCGAAGATCTGCTGGCGGACATGAAACCCTCCGACCCCGATGCGGAAATTCTTCGGAACGAGAGTGCAAAGCTTCTGAAGGACCGCTCGTCCTGGACGCGCGGCATGCCTGAAGAGGATCCCGAAGGGGATCTAGCTATGATCGAGCGCTGGTCGCATCAGGGGTTCGTGATGGCTTCCGACCAATACGGCGGAGCGTTCAGACTGCCGGACGGGAGTCCTGCCATCGTGGAAATCGATCGCGGGCGGTACGATGGACTTTCCTGGGGGGACTACTTTCATATTCTCACCAATATCGAACAGCATCCGGAGTTCTTGCCCAAAGCGAAGGAGATCGCCCGGAAGTTCTTCGCAGGAGCGGACTACGGCGCCGACAGCAACTACGGCAGATTTGAATATTCGCCGGAAGCGCTCGACGATCGACTGAAGACGATCTACGACGCGTTCGTCGATACGATGAACGATCGCAGCAGAATGGACACGGGGTTGATCCAATGRCCGGTCGTCGTCMGCTACGACCGCGACAGGGAGATCACCAAAGATGTCACCTTCGACGTCAAGCCGTTCAGCGACCGAGCGATCAAGGAGCGGATCAGGCAGCGGGCCCCCTTCAATCTCGTCGACGGTGCCTGGTTGCAACGCATCCAGTCCGCCGGACCTGTGGACGAGATCCGTTCGCATCTTTTCGCGATCTGGGACGACGAAGCCGGCAACGGTCGAGCCGAGCAGAATCATTGCAACGTCTATGATACTTTGCTTCGGAGCGTGAATGTCTACATGCCCCCGATAACCGCGCGGAAGTTCATCGAACAGGGGTTGCTCGATTCCGCTTTCGTGCAGCCGGTCTTCCAATTGGCCGTCAGCATGTTTCCCGACGAGTTCTTCCCTGAGCTGTTGGGCATGACCCTTTACCTCGAATGGGAGGCCACACCCACGCTCACGCCGACGGTCCGCAGCTTTCGCGAACGCGGAATCGATCCGCATTTCTATTCGTTGCACGTCGCCATCGACAACATCACTGCCGGCCACGGCTTCATGGCGAAGGAAGCGATCAAGTTGTATCTGCAGAAGGTAGAGGACGAGGCAGGAAAAGACGGGGTCAGGGAGGCCTGGAGCCGAATCTGGTCGGGCTACGTCACGTGGGCGACCGCGGGCGATCTCGGCGCCGATCTGCTCGAACTCTGCATGGTGATAGATCGAAAGCAGATCGATCTCGCGTATCCTGCGATGTTGAGAACGGAGCATATCACCGATTCCGACGCGCTCGCGGCAAAATTGCGTGCGGCAGCATCCGGGGCTGGAGATCCCTTGCCGAATTATATCGTCGGTCGCTTCGTCGCACCGGTCGCCGAGGCCATCCTTCACTCCGCAGCGGGCGCGCCGTTGCCGCAAGCGCTACTGGTTTCGATCGCGGACGAGTTAAATCGGCTCGTCCAGGACGACGAAAACTTCTTCTCGACCGACCGGTTTGCCGGCGTCGTGTTGGGTCAAGATACGCGGTCGCTGTTGGCCAAGACGGCGGTGGGAGAAGATCTCGTCCGCCTCAACCGACTGCTGTTGAGGGATGGTTTTGCCGGGATGATCGCGGACATTCCGGAACTGAAGCCCATGCCGTTCCCCGACTACAAGGCGCATTACAAGGAAGCCTTCGTCGCATTGATCAAGAGCAAGGCTTACGCCGCCAAACCGCTCCACCGCCAGGTCGTCATCGGCAAACACAATCTGGCCGAAATGTTCGACGAGCCGGAACGGCTCGTCGAAGCGCTGGCCGGCAGCGACCTGATCGACATTCCACACCCGCGGTCGAGCCGGATCTTCGAGGCGATGAAATTCAGCGGACCGATGTACAAGATATTCACCGAGGAGGAGAAAGCAGTGATCCTCGATTGGATCGAGTCCATGCAGGAAAGCGCAGGGCCTGCGAAGCCGGTCCCCGAGCCGTCGCCGGAGGAGGCCGCGCTGAAGGTTCTAGCGCTGATCGAGAGTAACAAGAAAGTCGCCGGGAACGTTCAGCGGCACGCGCAGTATCAGGTCGGGGGCAAGCCGCTGAAAGACTGGTTCGCAGATCCGAGAGGTCTGATGGCAGCGTTCGCAAATTCGAGCGAATGGGTGATCCCCGGAAAAAGCGGCGCAAGCCGTCTGTTCGCCGAGTTTTCGACCGGCAAGATGGCTTTCATGGGAGCCGGAGAGACGATCAGACAATGGATCGACACAGGTGCCGCGATGCCGCCCCAGCAGCCCGCCGAGAACTTGATTGCTTTTTCGGCTACGGCGTTGCCGTTGCGCGAGCACCTTTCGACCTTCCTGCCCGCATCCGATGCGGCAGTCCCGGCCGACGTAGCCGTTGCACCGACGATAACGAGAATCAGGAGCGGGTTCGCTGACCGGCGAAAGCTGCTCGGCATGGGGTCGGTACACTGATACGGACGGACGTCGAGGTTCTGGTGCTGGGAGACGGGCCTGCTGGCTCGATGGCGGCACTCGTCCTCGCACGGCGGGGCAGACGCACCTTGATGGTAGACCGCATACGCGAACACGGAGCCAAGGCAGGAGAAGTCCTTCCGGGGATAGCCGTTACGCAGCTTCGGGCCGTCGGGCAGGAGGCGCTCTTGGATTCTCGCAAGCACCTTGCGGTTGTTGGGGGCTCGTCCTCGTGGGGGCACTCGGGAATCGTCGAGCGCGACTCTCGTTTCGATCCGCGTGGAAATTCTTGGCATTTGGATCGCGGGGTATTCGATGCCGAGTTTTGCGCGGCGGCATCGAGCCGCGGCACCGCACATCGCGCCGGCGTACGTTTCAGGCGCGCCCATGAACTTTCGGACGGACGAGGATGGAGGGTCGAACTCGCCGGCCTCGGCGAGGTGACGTGCTCCTTCGTGGTGGATGCGACGGGTCGCGCTTCCTCGTTCGCGCGAAGTCGCGGCGTGAGGCGGCGGCGACGTGACAGACTCGTCGCCCTGACTGCAACGACGCGGATCGCATCTGATTTCGAGTTCACGATCGAGGCCGCGGCCTGCGGATGGTGGTACGCGGCGGCGCTCCCGGCCGGTCGCGTCGTTGTGACTTATCTGACCGATGCGGACCTGATACCTGCGGGCGTCGAGTCGCGGCGCGTCTTCTTCAACGACAAGCTCGATGAAACGGTGCACATTGCGTCCCGGATCTCGATCCATTCCGACGCGCGTATTCAGGTCGCGACGGCCCAGACCGAATCGCTCGACGCTCCGGCCGGCTCGGGCTGGGTGGCCGTCGGCGATGCCGCGGCTTCCTTCGACCCTTTGTCGTCTCTGGGTCTGACGAACGCGCTCGAGACCGGTCGTCTCGCGGGTCTTGCCATCGACGCTGCCCTCGCCGGCCAGGGGCAACTGGTCGAGGCTTACGGCCGATACGTGCGTCGACGGGCGCAAGACAGCGACATTCTTCGAAGGGCCTACTACGGAMTGGAGACGCGATGGCCAAGGTCGCCGTTCTGGGATCGGCGGAGACGATGGGTGATTTGATGCCGGCAACTTTTCGGTAGCCTCCCGGGCGCCTCTGCCACAGCGGAAAGTTGCTCCCTCATTTGAGAGCGTCGCGCAGGTACTCCGGAATATTCCTGTTCGCCCGGACCTGAGGCCGGAAAGAGGCGTCGTCGACTTCGGTAATGGGGGAGAGCTCCATCGGATGGAGCTGGGTCGGATCGATCGGAGGTCCAGCGAGGAAGGCGGCATCGGCTTGGATTGGCTCCAGGTCGAGGTGCAGCGACATTGGGGGAGATCCGAACGCGAAACCTTTGGCGGTGTCCTTCGGAAAGTTTCGCCCGAGTTCGGGCATGTTTTTCAATCCGTCCGAAAGCTTCGAGACGGCCGTGCCGAGACTCATGCCGTCCAATGCTACCGCGGTCTTTTCGGTGAGGTCCAAGACATAGTCGTGACCACCGATCGACACGATTTCCTGCTGTGAGGGATCGAATGCCATGATATTCGCCCTGCCGAGGCGAGGGCGGCCGTCTATCAGGACCGCGACTATGTCGGCTTCGGAAGCCTGTATAAGGGCGTCGTACGGTGATGCAGCCTTGTTGTCGAACACCAAGAGATCTGCCTTCCTGCCGGGCTCGAGGCTTCCGATGTACTCGCCCCATTGAGTCATTCCCGCAGGAATCGTCGTCACCATCCTGGCAAGTTGTTCCGCGCTGAACAGTCCCCCCAGTTGATCGCCAACGATCTTCGCGACCTTCAACTCTCCCAGAAGGTTCTTGCTCCCGCTAGGAGACCAGTCGGCTCCTAAAGAGATTGGAACGCCTGCCGCGATCGCAGCCCGCACATTCGTGGTCGTTCCGTACAGGAGCAGATTGCTAAGTGGCGACCACACGATCCCCGCGGACGACGCCATCCTTTCGAAATCTTGCTCGCGTAGCGCCGTGCAGTGGATCGCCACGAGATTGGAGTTGATGGCCCACGTTCCGTCGTCGAGCTCGAGATCCAGAAAGTGCTGATGGGCGACATCATCGCTCTCGTTACCTTCGGCCACGTGGTAGAAGTAGGGACGCTTCTTCTGAAGGCCCGGCCACAGCGTCTTTCGGACGTCGTCTCGCGAATAGTCCAACGTGTTACCGAAGGCGACCGGCCAACCCGCGACCTCGGGCGCCTCGACGTTGCGAACGAGACCACGGAAGAAGTTGACGTCGTTCGGTTTGGTACTGACCGTGATCCCCTCCCCGGTCGTGACCCCACCGAACAACGAGCGGCATTCCGAATACCGCACAACCGCGCGAAGAAAGTCCTTGTCGGGATTCGAGGTGAGTATTTTCGCTGGCCATGCGATATCGGGGTCATACCGTGGTTCGGCTAGGCGCCAGGTATTGCGATCGGTGAATTTCCGGGGCACGTCCCACAACGGAAGCATGTTGTACGGCAAGTGGTTGTGCAGCTCGACAAGGCCAGGAAATATCGTGCCGCCCGTAACGATCCCCGGAGCGTGCGCGAACTCCGGGGGAAGACCCTCAGACTTTTTGCCGATGGTCTTGATGGCGTCGTCCGCAATACAAACGAACCCATCGTCGAACACTTCCGACTTCGCATTCATCGTCACGATGTGTCCGAACAGAACGAGGCGGGACTGATCCGCGCAGCCGTGCATATCGGCAAACAATCCCATGAACTACTACTCCTCCAGGAGTGGCGTCGGCTAATCCTCGCCGCGAATGAATTGCTCGTTGCCACCGGCCCGTGGGGTGCGTTCGGAAGCTCGCATGACGGCTGGATCGGGTGTCTGGTTGAATGTCGTCGGCCCGTCCGACTTGAACTTGTAAGGCGGGACATCGCTTGTATTACCGCTTTCCTGCGGGAAAGCCGTTGCTACCCAGGCGCGGAAACTGGCGACGCCTCCCGAGACCTGGAGGGAAAAATCGAGGGGCTGAGTGTTCGGCACGAACGCGACGTTAGGCTTCAGATTACGGAAATAGTTTTTCACCGAAGCATCGTCGTAGGGAGACGGAGCAAGGGGAATCAGTGCGTTCGCCTCATCGTTCGCGGGCGTTCCCCGCAGCACGGCGCGCCCCCAGTCCAGGGCGCGCCCATGGCAGGCAAGGCAGGCGGCCTTGAAATTATCGACGGGACCGTTCACGCGTCCGTGCAGGCCGAGATTGTGCCTGGGTAGGTCGAAGAACTTTCTCGCCACGTCCGGATTGAGCCATGCTTCCTTCGGGGTACCGCCGCGTTCTTCGTAGGCTTGGGATGTAAGGTCGGGATCGTTTCCCCACATAAGTCCCACCGGCACGAGCTTTTCCCAGACGGTCGTACCCGGGGCGTAGGCGTCGTAGATGAACGTGCCGAACAACCATCCCGAGAACTTATCGGCGTTCGTGTCGCGAACCGCGACATCCACCTGGAGTAGACGCATTTTCTCGACTGAGCCGTCGTTGTTGATGGCGGCGGTCCATTCCTTCGAACCCGTCAGGTACGGCACTTCGGCGATCGAAGCGGTCGTATACAGCAACTTTATCGAGTAGGCCCCGTCCAAAAAGGCAAAGTCTTTGGTCTTGGGGGACGTCTGATCCTTCCAGACCTTTCCGATCGAGTAGCAGCCGATATCGTTGTAGAAGCCGACGGCCCAGTTGCGCGCCTGGTTTTTCTGTCCGCTATRCAATTCCTTGACGCGCGATCCACGTTCCAGAGTCATGCCGCGAAGGCGTTCACGCTGGTTGTGAAACCATGGCGCATGACACCAACTGCTCTTGGCGTTGTCCTCGATGCGCCAATCGACAGCGGGATCGCTGTTGTCTTTGATACCGTAGGCGAGCAAGGCGCGGAGGTATGCCTCAGACTGTTCTTCGAACTTGATGGTCTTCCATGGCAGGTTCGCGGCCGGAGGTGGGTCGGTCGGAAAATCCAGCTTGACCCGAAATTCGCGCTCGCCGGTACCGCCGACAAGGTCGCGAGCGCTCGAGCAGTTGAACTGAGTCTTCGCGGCCGCGGCGTATCCGGGACCGCCGGGATCGGGGCATTTTGCTTGCGCGACCGAAGCCGGGAACGACGATGATGCGATTAGGAGAGCGACATAAGCGAAACGCTTCGTGGAAGATGTGAAATTCGACGCCATTGCTCCACCCGACACTGTTGCGATTGCGGCGACCACTATTACTTCTGCGTCCTCTTGATCCTGAGCAGCGTCAGGTGCTTCACCCAACGGCTATGACGCGCCTCGTTGGGAGAGATCATCTGCAAAGGGCCGTTCGCGGTGCCTAGCGGAGCGCCGTCAAGCGTATCGGCGATCAAAAACGCCTGCTGGTCGAACTCCGGAAGCGCAAATACGGCGGCGAAGCCATCCGTGCCTTCGGCATGAAGGTACTTCGCGACGTCGGCTCCCTTGAGATCCGACTTAAGCGGCGTACCCGCGGAGAGAAGGACCAGAGCCAGGTCGACGCCTTCGAAACGC
>NZ_JBFUES010000015.1:0-21553 GCF_056403875.1 Bradyrhizobium sp. P2_E8 | reverse complement strand
CGCAGGATGTTGGAAAAGAAGCCCGATGCCGCTTTGTTGGGCAGGCCGGGCCGGATGCAGATGGTCGGCAGGCGGATGCCGATGCCGTCGAGGAAGCCGCGGCGGGAATAGTCGGCCAGCAGCAGTTCGCCGATCGCTTTCTGGGTGCCGTAGCTGAGCAGCGGCGTGTGGAAGAACTCGTCGCCGATCGCATCCGGGAACGGGGCACCGAACACAGCGATCGAGGACGTGAACACCACGCGCGGCTTGTAGCCRCCGCCGACGAGGCGAATGGCGTCGAGCAGCATTCGCGTGCCGTCGAGATTGATGCGGTAGCCCTTGTCGAAATCGAGTTCGGCCTCGCCCGAGACGATCGCGGCGAGATGGAAGATCGCGTCCGGGCGTCCGGCGATCAGCTTTTCGGCCGCGCCCGGTACGGCGAAATCCCCCGACACCGTCTCGACCGGAAAACCGGCCTTCTCCGGCTTCTTGGGCTCGACCACGTCGTGCATGGTCAGCTTGGTGATCTCGCTCTTGCCGAGCCGGCCGTCGCGCAACAGCCGTTCACAGAATTTGCGGCCGACCATGCCGGCGGCGCCCAGAACCAGAATGTGCAAGAGCCTACTCCTTCTTATTGGCCGGAACGCGCCGCTCCTGACGCGCCCTCGGCAAGCCCCGCGATCATTCCTTCACGGCGCCGGTCATCGCCGACACATAGTGCTCCACGAAGAAGGCGTAAAGGATGACGAGCGGCAGCGAGCCGGCCAGCGCCCCCGCCATCAGCGAACCCCAGCGGTAGATGTCGCCATCCACGAACTCGTTGACGATCGCGACCGGCACGGTCTTGTTGCTGGTCGATTGCAGGAAGGTCAGCGCGTAGATGAACTCGTTCCAGCACAGGGTGAAGCAGAAGATGAAGGCCGAGATCAGGCCCGGGATTGCGAGCGGCACGACGATCTTGATCAGGATCTGCCAACGGCTCGCTCCGTCGATCAGCGCGCATTCCTCGAGCTCGAAGGGGATGGTCTTGAAATAGCCCATCAGCAGCCAGGTCGAGAACGGGATCAGGATCGTCGGATAGGTCAAGATCAGCGCCAGCGGCGAGTCGAAAAGGCCGTACTGATACACGACGGTGGCGAGCGGGATGAACAGGATCGAAGGCGGCACGAGATAGGCAAGGAAGATCAGCCCGCCGACGAGATTGGCGCCCTTGTAACGCAACCGCACGATGGCGTAGGCCGCGAACACCGATGCGATGATCGAGAGCACCGTGGCGCAGATCGCCACGTACATCGTGTTCCAGAGCCAATGCGGATAGTAGCTCTCGAACAGCAGCTTGTAGAAGTGCTTGAACGTCGGATTCCAGGTCCAGAACGGATTGAACCTGTCGAGATCGAGCAGCTGCTCGTCCGGCTTCACCGAGGTCAGCGCCATCCAGTAGAACGGGAACAGCAGGACCACGACGATGATCGTGAGCGGCAGATAGAGCGTCACCATGCGTCGCGGCACGGACTGGAGATAGCTCATGCCCTCGCTGTGATCGGCGCGCGTCGGCGCCGATAGCACGGACTTGAGATCGACTTTCGAGGCAGGAAGATCAGTCATTGCTTTCTCCCTGTTGCCACTTGCGACGCTGCAGGCCGAACCAGGAGACCATGATCGCGGCGAGCAGGAACGGAATCATGGCGCTCGAGATCGCGGCGCCCTCGCCGAGCTGTCCCGCGATGATCGCGCGCTGATAGGACAGCGTCGCCATCAGGTGGGTCGCATTGACCGGGCCGCCGCGCGTCATCGCCCAGATCAGCTGGAAGTCGGTGAAGGTGAACAGCACCGAGAAAGTCATCACCACTGCAATGATCGGCGTCAGCAGCGGATAGGTAATGAAGCGGAAATTCTGCCAGCGCGTGGCGCCGTCCAGAGTCGCGGCTTCATAGAGCGAGGGCGATACCGTTTGCAGGCCGGCGAGCAGCGTGATCGCCACGAACGGCACGCCGCGCCAGATATTCGCGAAGATAACGCAGATCCTCGCCCAGGTGGTATCCCCGAGGAAATTGATGTTCTGGCTGATCAACCCGAGATGCCGCAACGACCATGAGATGATGGAAAACTGAGAGTCGAATATCCACCAGAACGCCAGCGCGGAGAGCACCGTGGGCACGATGAAGGGGATCAGTACGGCTGCGCGCAGCAGCGCCTTGAACGGCATGTGCTCGTTCAGCAGCAGCGCGAGATAGAGCCCGACCGCGAATTTAACGGCGCTGGCGACGAAGGTGTAGAGCAGCGTGTTGAACACCGACAGCCAGAAGATGGAATCGTCCCAGAGCCATTCGTAGTTCTCGGTGCCGATGAAGTGCCCGACGCGGCCGATGCGGGTATCGGTGAAGGACAGCCAGATACCGAGCCCGAGCGGATAGGCCAGGAAGAAGATCAGGAATGCCATGGCCGGCACCATGAACCAGAAGCCGAGCCAGTTGCGGTTGTGTTTGAGTTGGTCCCAGGCGCCTTGAATCTGCGGCTTGGCGCGGGGAGCAACTGCGATATCGGCCATGCTCGGATCCCTGATCGGAGTGTTGATGAGTGGGTGGCCGGCGAGACCACCCACTCCGCGACGGCTAACGATAGATGCGCTTCAACTGGCGCTCGGCTTCCGCCATTGAGCCCTTCACATCCTTGGTGCCGGTGCAATAGTTGGCGAACATGTCGACGACGATGAAGTCGGCGATTGCGGTTGCCGCCTTCTCGCCCACGGTGCCGATGCCCGAGGCCGGCAACGTACGCTTGGACGCCTGCGCGAACACGGCGTTCTTGGGATCCGCAGTCCAGACCGGCGCCGTCTCATAGGCGTTCAAGGTCTGCGTCAGATAGCCCTGCGCACCGCTCAACCACTTCTCGTAGTTCTCCTTTTCCAGCATGAAGGCGATGAAGGCCTTCGCTGCGTTCGGATATTTGGTGAAGTTGAACGCGAGGATGGGCAGCGCAAGCTGCAATTCGGTCGGCTTGCCGATCGGACCCACCGGCCACAGGGCGTGATAGGTGTCCTCGGTCAGCTCCTTCTTGCTCGGATCGGTCTTGGCCCCCACGTAGATCGAGATGCCGTTGGCCGTGCAATAGAGTTCGCCAGCCAGGTACGCCTTGTTGTTGGAGGAATCGTTCCATGACGGCGTACCCGGGATGAAGGTCTCGTAAAGCGCCTTGCAATACTCCAGCGCCTTCGCCGTCTCCGGCGAATTGATGATGACCTTGTCGTTCTGGTCGACCGTGTAGGCGCCGTGCCCCCACAGCACCCAGTGCAGCCACGAATTGCCGTCGCCCGACGCGTGACCGAGAGCGAAGCCGGCCGGGGTGTTGTTCGCCTTGAGGGCCTTGCACATCTCAAGGAAGCCGGGGAAATCCTTCGGGAACTCCTTGAAGCCCGCCTTGTCGAGTGCCGACTTGCGGTAGGTCATGTAACCGCCGTTGGTCGCCACGGGGATGCCGAGCCAGTCGTCGCCGAGCTTGCAGGTCTTGGCGGCCGCATCAGTCCAGCCGCCATACTTCTTGCCGAGATAATCGGCGACGTCGTTCATCTTGAGCACTTTGGTGGGGAAGAGTTGCGGCAGCGTGTGCAAGCCCCAGGCGAGATCGAGCCCGGAGCCGGTATTGGCCGCAACGGAGGCCTTCGGCTGCACGTCCTCGAAAGACTCGCTGAACACGTTCATCTCGGTGCCGGTCGCGGTCTTGAACGCCGCGACCATGGCGTTGAATGCTTCGTCCTCCTGCGGCACGAAGCGCTTCCAGCGCATCACCGTCAGCTTGGCGCCGGACTCCGCCTTCCACGGCGAGTCCGCCGCCCAAGCCCTTGCGAAGTCGAACAGTGCCGGCCCGGTCAGTGCGCCGGTGGCAGCCAGAGCCGTTCCGCCTTGAAGCAGAGCCCGGCGGGTAAAGTCTTGCATGTCGTCCTCCCTGTGATGCTTTTTCTTGTCTTACGTCTTGGGCTACGCGTTGAGGCGCTTGCCGGTCGCCTCGTCGAACAAGTGAACCACCGACGGATCGGGCCTCAGCCGGACCTTGTCGCCCGGGTTGAACTGGTGACGCTCGCGGAAGACGGCGACGACCTGCTCGCCGCCGAGCTTTGCGAACACCTGGGTTTCCGAGCCGGTCGGCTCGACCACGACGATCTCGGCCTCCGCGCCGTCGTCGGCGATGGTGAAATGCTCGGGCCGGACACCAAAGACCACGGGACGGCCGTCGGACCCCGCCGGCGCACTCCTGAGCGGCAGCTTGACGCCGTTCGGCCCTTCGAAGATCGCAGCGCCGTTGACGCGCACATGCCCCTTGAGGAAGTTCATGGCCGGCGAGCCGATGAAGCCGGCGACGAACTGGTTTTCGGGTTTGTCGTAGAGCTCGAGCGGCGTGCCCATCTGCTCGACGATGCCGTCATGCATGACGACGATCTTGTCGGCCATGGTCATGGCCTCGATCTGGTCGTGTGTGACGTAGACGGTCGTGGTCTTGAGCCGCTGATGCAGCTCCTTGATCTCGGTGCGCATGGCGACGCGCAGCTTGGCGTCGAGGTTCGACAAGGGCTCGTCGAACAGGAAGACCTGCGGATCGCGCACGATGGCGCGGCCCATGGCGACGCGCTGGCGCTGACCGCCGGAGAGCTGGCGCGGATAGCGCTCGAGCAGCGGCGACAGCGCGAGGATCTCGGCGGCGCGCTTGACGCGCTTGTTGATCTCGTCGGAACTCGCGTTCCGCAGCTTCAGCGAGAAGCCCATGTTCTCGCCGACGGTCATATGCGGATAGAGCGCGTAGTTCTGGAACACCATCGCAATGTCCCGCTCCTTGGGCTGGACATTGTTGACGACGCGGTCGCCGATCGAGATCGTGCCGGAGGTGATGTTCTCGAGGCCTGCGAGCATGCGCAGGAGCGTCGACTTGCCGCAGCCGGAGGGACCGACCAGGACCACGAACTGGCCGTCCTCGATCGGGATCGAGACGCCGTGCAGGACTTCAAAGTTGCCGAACGATTTCCGCACGTCGCGGATTTGCACAGACGACATCTAGCTCCCTCCTCGAAAGTCCACGGCGCCTCGCGCCGTGACCGTCTTGTTTTTTCTGAACTTCGCCGAACGAAGCCCGGTCTTAACAGGCGACATTGTCGGCAGTTTGTGCGGTTTTGGCAATTTGTCTTTGGTTAGTCGTTGCTGGTAGCGCTGTCAACGTTCCTTTGTTTGCGACAATGACTGTGTTAAGAGCAGCAATGGGTCGAAAACGCACCAAGTCAGGCAAAATCCGGCTGGCGGAAGTCGCCGAGCTTGCTGGCGTCAGCCCGATCACGGCGTCCCGCTTCTTCCGTAATCCCGAGGCGCTCTCGGTCGCCAAGCGGACGCGGGTCGAGAGCGCGGCCAAGGAGCTCGGCTATGTGCCGAACCTGGCGGCACGCGCGCTCGCCTCGCAACGCACCGAGGTGATCGGTGTCTTGATTCCGTCACTGACCAACAACGTATTTTCCGACGTGCTGCGCGGCATCTATGACGCCTCCGAAGGCGGCCGTTACTCGATCCAGCTGTCCAACACCCGCTACAGCATCCTCCAGGAGGAGAAGCTGCTGCGCCTGTTTCTTGCGCAGAAGCCGGCCGGGCTGATCGTTACCGGCATCGACCAGACCGAGGAATCGCGCGCGATGCTGGAGGCGGCCGACTGCCCGATCGTGCAGATCATGGAGATCGGCCCCAATCCGGTCGACATGATGATCGGCTTTTCCCACTATGAGGCAGCGCGCGCAGCGATTGCCCACCTGTTCGGGCAAGGTCACCGCAAGGTCGGATTCGTCGGCGCGCGCATGGACCCGCGGGTGCAGCGGCGGCTGGACGGCTACGTCTCGGCCATGAAGGACGCCTCCCTGTTCGAGCAACGCCTCGTCGTCACGACCGCGACGCCGACATCCGTGACGCTCGGCGGCGCCCTGTTCACCGACCTCCTGGCACGCGAGCCCGACCTCGATGCGGTGTTCTGCGCCAACGACGACCTCGCGCTCGGCGTGCTGTTCGAATGCCGGCGCCGGGAGATCGCAGTCCCCGAGCAGATCGCCATCGTCGGCTTCAACGACCTCGAATTCATGGCCTCCGCCGTCCCCACACTCACCAGCGTGCGCACCAACCGCTACGAGATGGGCAGGACGGCTGCCACCATGCTGATCGAGGCGATCGACGGACGGCGCCCGGAGCAGCCGGTGCTCGATCTCGGCTTCAAGGTAATCGAGCGGCAAAGCTCGTCGGCGCGGCGTTCGGACAGCAGGCCGGCCGCGTCAGGTGCGGGCACGGCGAACAAAATGGTAGCGTTACCAAGTAGCCATGACTAATATCGGAATTGTGAGGAAACGCCCCGCCAGCGGGAAGGCAGATCATCGCTCGCGCCGCTGGGCATCGCACAAGCCGACACCCCAAAACTGACGAAGACCGACGCCAGTGCGTTTGCATTGCAGGAGAACCCGATGACAAAAAGGCCAACCAATGGGCACGCGCCCGCCGGCAACGGCGCCCGCCGCCACCTTCGCTCGCAGGAATGGTTCAACAACCCGCATAATCCGGGCATGACCGCGCTCTATATGGAGCGCTATCTGAACTACGGCCTCACCCGCGCCGAGCTGCAGTCCGGCAAGCCGATCATCGGCATCGCCCAGACCGGCAACGACCTCTCCCCTTGCAACCGCCACCATATCGAACTCGCCCACCGCGTCCGCGAAGGCATCCGCGAGGCCGGCGGCATTGCGATGGAATTCCCGACCCATCCGATCCAGGAGACCGGCAAGCGGCCGACCGCCGCTCTGGACCGTAACCTTGCCTATCTCGGCCTCGTCGAAATCCTCTACGGCTATCCGCTCGACGGCGTGGTGCTGACCACCGGCTGCGACAAAACCACGCCGGCCTGCATGATGGCGGCGGCGACCGTGAACCTGCCCGCGATCGTGCTGTCGGGCGGCCCGATGCTGAACGGCTGGCATGCCGGCGAGCGCACCGGCTCCGGCACCATCGTCTGGAAGTCGCGCGAGCGGCTCGCCGCCGGCGAGATCGACTATGAAGAGTTCATGGAGATCGTGGCGTCCTCGGCGCCCTCGGTCGGCCATTGCAACACCATGGGCACCGCCTCGACCATGAACGGCCTTGCCGAAGCGCTCGGCTTCTCGCTGCCGGGCTGTGCGGCGATCCCCGCCCCCTATCGCGAGCGCGGCCAGATCTCCTACGAGACCGGAAAACGCATCGTCGAGATGGTCTGGGAGGACCTCAAGCCCTCGGACATCCTGACCCGCAAGGCGTTCGAGAACTGCATCGTGATCAACTCTGCGATCGGCGGCTCGACCAACGCGCCGATCCACATCAACGCGCTGGCGCGTCACATCGGCGTCGAGCTGTCGATCGACGACTGGCAGAAGGTCGGCCACGACGTGCCGCTGCTGGTCAACATGCAGCCGGCCGGCTTCTATCTCGGCGAGGAATTCCACCGCGCCGGCGGCGTGCCGGCCGTGGTGCGCGAATTGATGAAGCACAAGCGCATCCATGAGGACGCCCTCACCGTCAACGGCCGCGGCATCGGCGAGAATTGCAAGAACGCGCCGGTCCCCGACAACGATGTGATCTGGGCCTACGACAAGCCGATGGTGAAGGACGCCGGCTTCCTGGTGCTGAAGGGCAATCTGTTCGATTCCGCGATCATGAAGACCAGCGTGATCTCCAAGGAATTCCGCGACCGCTATCTCAGCAACCCGAAGGACCTCAACGCCTTCGAAGGCCGCGCCATCGTGTTCGAGGGTCCGGAGGATTATCACGCGCGGATCGACGATTCCTCGCTCGATATCGACGAGCGCTGCGTGCTGTTCATCCGCGGCACCGGGCCGATCGGCTATCCCGGCGGCGCCGAGGTCGTGAACATGCAGCCGCCGGCGGCCCTGATCAAGCGCGGCATCCACTCCCTGCCCTGCATCGGCGACGGCCGGCAGTCGGGCACCTCGGGCTCGCCCTCGATCCTCAACGCCTCGCCCGAAGCCGCGGCCAATGGCGGCCTCGCGATCCTCAAGACCGGCGACAAGGTCCGCATCGACCTCAACAAGGGCAGCGCCAACATCCTGATCTCGGACGAGGAGCTGAAGCAGCGCCACGCCGAGCTCAAGGCCAATGGCGGCTTCAAGCATCCGCCGAACCAGACGCCGTGGCAGGAGATCTACCGCAACACCGTCGGCCAGCAATCGACCGGCGCCTGCATGGAGCTCGCCACCCGTTACCAGAACGTCGCCGGCGCGTTTGGCGTGGCGCGGGATAATCACTGAGTTAGGCACACGTAGCCCGGGTGAGCGAAGCGACACCCGGGACGTCCGCTCCCGGATGTCGCGCKTGCGCGCTCATCCGGGCTACGGCACCGAGCAAATCGAGGAGAACAAGAAAATGGCAGACCGCCTCAAGGGAAAGCGCGCCGTCATCACGGCTGCGGCAGCAGGCATCGGGCGCGCATGCGCGATCGCATTCGCGCGTGAAGGCGCAACCGTCATCGCCACCGACATCAACGAGGCCGGCATCGCGGGCCTGACGAAGGAAGGCATCGCCGAGGTCGCCAAGCTCGACGTCCGCAACACCGCCGACGTCAATGCCTTCGCCAAGCGCGTCGGCAAGATCGACATTCTGCTCAATGCGGCGGGCTTCGTGCACCACGGCACCATCCTGGAGTGTTCGGAAGAGGATTTTGATTTCTCGTTCGACCTCAACGTCAAGTCGATGCACCGGACCATCAAGGCGTTCCTGCCCGAGATGCTGGCGGGCGGCGGCGGCAGCATCGTCAACATCTCGTCCTGCGCCGCGCTGCGGCCGCCGGCCAACCGCTACGTCTACAGCTCTTCGAAGGCGGCGGTGTCGCTGCTGACGCGCGCGGTGGCGCTCGACTTCATCACCAAGGGCATCCGCTGCAACTCGATCTGCCCCGGCACCGTCGAGACGCCCTCGATGCTCGACCGCGCCGCCGCGCAAGGGCCGCAGGGCAAGGAGATGTTCGTCTCCCGCCAGAAGATGGGCCGGCTCGGCACCGCCGACGAAATCGCGTCCATGGCGGTCTATCTCGGCAGTGACGAGAGCGCATTCACCACCGGCGTCGACCTCGTCGTCGACGGCGGCTACATGCTCTGATCACTCCTCATCCAGAGGAGGCGCGACAGCGCCGTCTCGAGGGATGGGCCACGGGCTTCATGATTCGAGACGCGCGCCAAGTGCGCGCTCCTCACCATGAGGGATAGATAGAGGGATTTGTCGATGAACAAGATCGATCTCAACGGCCGCGTCGCCGTCGTCACCGGCGGCGCGCAGGGCTTTGGCCGCGCCATCGTTCAGCGCTTCGCCGCCTCCGGCGCCAAGGTCGCGATCTGGGATTTCGACGCCGCACTGGCCGAGAAGGCGGCCAAGGAGATCGGCAGCGAGACCAAGGTCTTCAAGGTCGACGTCACCGACACCGCAGCCGTCGAGCAGGCGCGCGATGCGACGCTGGCCGCCTTCGGCAAGATCGACATCCTGGTCAACAATGCCGGCATCGCCGGCGTCAACAAGCCGGTCTGGGAGACCGACCTCGAGGAATGGCGCAAGGTGCTGCGCATCAACCTCGACGGCCCTTTCATCGTCTGCAAGGCGATCGTGCCGGCGATGCTCAAGCAGAAATACGGGCGGATCGTGAACATCGCCTCGATCGCCGGCAAGGAAGGCAATCCCAACGCCTCGCACTATTCGGCGTCCAAGGCCGGACTGATCGCGCTGACGAAATCGCTCGGCAAGGAGCTCGCCGCGCATGACATCCTCGTCAATGCGGTGACGCCGGCGGCCGCGAAGACCGCGATCTTCGACCAGATGACGCAGCAGCATATCGACTTCATGCTGTCGAAAATCCCAAAGGGTCGCTTCGTGCTGGTGGAAGAGCTCGCCGCGATGGTGAGCTGGCTCGCATCCGAAGATTGTGCCTTCTCCACCGGCGCGGTGTTTGATATTTCCGGCGGACGGGCGACCTACTGAAGCAGTGGCCGCCCCTGGAAAGGGCGGACCATGCGGCTTGGTCGTCGGGATTTTGGGCGTCGGGATTTCGTGAAGCTCGCAGCGGGCGCAGGCGCGCTGCCGCTGCTGTCATCGACGACACTCGCGCAACTCGCGCCCAACCCGCCGAGCATCCGCCCGCCCTCGCCGGCCGAGCGCGGCGCCATGGCACGGCTCGCGCACAGCTTCATGGACAAGTACGGCGTGCCGGCGCTGTCCTTCGCGATCGGCTATGCCGGCAACRTTGTCCATGAGGACGCCTTCGGCCTTGCCGATATCGAGCGGAACGAGGCCGTGACGACGCGGCATCTGTTCCGGATCGCCAGCGTCAGCAAGACGATCACCTCGGTCACGATCTTCCGCCTGGTCGAGGAGAACCRCCTCAAGCTGACGGATCGCGTGTTCGGCCCGGGCGCGCTGCTCGGCACCGATTACGGACAGTCGCCGTACTCTGACGGCATCGACCAGATCACGCTCGAACATCTGCTGACCCACACCGCCGGCGGCTGGAGCAACGACAACCGCGACCCCATGTTCACCCACCCGCGGATGGATCATGCCGAGCTGATCGCCTGGACGCTCGCCAACCGGCCGCTGGACCAGCCGCCGGGCCAGCGCTACGCCTATTCCAATTTCGGCTATTGCCTGCTCGGCCGCGTGATCGAGAAGCTCACCGGCCAGCCCTATGCCGAGCATGTCCGCACCGACGTGCTTGCGCGCTGCAGCGTCACCGACATGACGATTGCGGGCAACACGCGTGAGCAGCGCCAGGCCGGCGAAGTCGTCTATTACGGTCAGGGCGAAAATCCCTACGGCATGAATGTCCGGCGGACGGATTCCCATGGCGGCTGGATCGCGACGCCGTCGGATCTCGTACAATTCCTGATGCATGTGGACGGCTATACGAGGCCGGCGAACATCCTGCGGCCGCGCACCATAGAGGTCATGACCACCGCGCCCAGCTACAGCCCGGACTACGCCAAGGGTTTTTGCGTCAACAAGTCAGGCAATTGGTGGCACAATGGCAGCCTGCCGGGCACGAGCACGATTGCCGTGCGCACCCATGGCGGCTTCTGCTGGGCCGCCTTCACCAACACCAGGCGCAGGAATTCCGACATGGATCGCGATCTCGACAATCTCAACTGGAACATGGCGCGCCAGGTCGGCGAATGGCGAGTGGCCTGAGCCATGATCCGGGAAGGTGGATGCCTGTGCGGCGCGGTGCGGTTCAAGGCGGAGGGCGAGCCGCTCAACGTCCGCATCTGCCATTGCCGCTTGTGCCAGAAGGCGATGGGCTCGCCCTATTTTGCTCGCGCGCAGTTCGATCAACGCGCGCTGACCGTCGAGGGCGACACCGCGCGTTATGCGTCGTCCGAGAATATCGACCGCGTGTTCTGCAAGCGCTGCGGCACGCGGCTGTTCGCTTGGCGCCGCAACGGCACGCTGGCCGGTGTGGCACTCACCACCTTCGACGACCGCAACGCCTTTACGCCGACCGAGCACATCTGGGTCTCGGAAAAGCTCGCCTGGCTGAGGCTCGACGATGGTCTCACGCAATATCAGACGACGATCCCGGCGTGAATTTGTTCCGGCGCGGCGGCTGCGGGCCTCGCCGGTCAATTGCAGCGTGGCATTTCAGAATCGGCCACCCTATGTTCAGGGCAAGCGTCGCTGTACCGCCGGTTTGGCCGGACGGCTGCAAGGCCGCAGGCACAACCGGGACGGACGAGCCGTGAACATTTCTTTCTATGACCTGTCGGTGTGGGTGCTGCCGCTCGTGCTCGCCATCACCTTCCACGAGGCCGCGCACGCCTTCGTCGCGCATCGGCTTGGCGACAACACGGCCTGGCAGCTCGGCCGCGTCAGCTTCAACCCGATCCGCCACATCGACCCGTTCGGTACCCTGATCCTGCCGGCAATGCTGCTGTTTGCGCATTCGCCGTTCCTGTTCGGCTATGCCAAGCCGGTGCCGGTGAATTTTCGCAACCTCAACAACCCCAGGCTCGACATGGTCTGGGTGGCCCTTGCCGGGCCCGCCACCAACATCCTGCTGGCGCTCGCCGCGGCCCTCGCCGTCCACGCCCTGCCCTGGGTCCCCGCCAGTTCGGCGCACTGGATCGTCGACAACCTCAAGAACGCGATCCTCATCAACGCGATCCTGGCCGTGTTCAACATGATGCCGATCCCGCCGCTCGATGGCGGGCGCGTCGCGGTCGGGCTGCTGCCGCGGCCGCTCGCCCTGCCGCTGGCCCGGCTCGAGCCGTTCGGTATGCTGATCCTGATCGGCCTGTTGATCCTGCTGCCGCTTGCGGGCTCGCAGTTCGGTCTAAATCTTGATGTTATTTCAGCAATACTGCGAACGTTGACCGGTTATGTGATTCAAGCTGTTCTCTTCCTGACCGGCAACGCGTAGTTGAACAACGACACCCGAACACAACGAACACAAGCCGAAGGGCCAGAGGCCGACTTGGTCAAAGCTGCCGATATGCTGATCGCGCGACGCGCCGACACCCGAGCCCGTGCCGATTTTGCCACCTGGAAGATGATGGCCAAGCTCAACGGCTCGTCCGCGCTGCCACCGGAAGCCCAGGAGTTCCTCGCGAGCTACAAGAACCTGCTGGCGCGGATGAGCGAGGGCGAGGCCACCGAAGCCACCATCGGCGCGATCTACAGGGCCTATTATGCCGAGATGGGGGGCGCGGGAGCTCCGCCCGACGTCCGCCCCCGCCCGGCAGAGCCGGCGGCGGACAATGTTACCGCTTTCCGCCGTCCGGCACCGAAGCCGAAGACGACCAGCTTCTTCAGGGCTGGCACGGCCGCTGGAGCCCAGAAACGGCCCCTTCCGGTGGCGCTGATCTTCGCCTGCCTGGTCGTGGTCTATGTCGGCATCCGGCTCTACTGGCGCTGAGCCGTCTTCTTCTTTTTCTTCTCGTCCGGCGGCTTGAACTTGATCTCGACGGTGCGTTCGAAGCGATCCTCGATCAGCTCGGTAGGCGGCACCGGGAATGGATCTGACTTGTGGACCATGGAGATCGCAGCGGCATCGTAAGCCGCATCTCCGGACGACTCCACGACGTCGACCGAAACCACGTTTCCTCGTCGATTGAGCGCGAAGCTCACCTTTGCAACCTGGTTCCTGGGCTCCTTGCCCTCCGGATTGACCTTGTGCGCCGCGAGGTGCGCGCTGATCTTGCGGTTCCAATCGGCCGTCAGCTTCAGGAGGTCCTTGCCGATGCCAAGAACCGGCGCCATGGCCTTCTCGGCCTCGCGCGTGGCGTCTTCAAAGGTTTGCCGGTCCATGGCAATCGACTTCTGCGATGCCTCCATGGCCGGCGTTTCGACGGCGGCCACCTTCGGATCGTCGTCCTGTTCCTTCTTCGCCTTGTTTTCGCTGACGAGGCGATCGGGATCCTCGGCCTGTTGCGGCCGATCCTGGGGAAGCTCCGTCTCTTTCAGCTCGGCCTTTTGCTCGGGCAGCGCCGGGCGCTCTTCCTGCTCCTCAGAGTCTGTGGGCCCGGGCGCCCTGTCGGACTCCTGAGCCGGCGGCGATGTCATCTCGACCGCGAACTCGGCCCCCGCGGCGCCCAACCCCTCGTCGCCATCGTCGGCCCGCAAGTTCGCGAGCGCGAGCGCGGCCCCGCCCAAATGGAGCGCGAGCGCCGCGACCGCCGCCAAAATCCAAAGCCTCCTGGCTGGTCTGGGTTCGAGTTCGACGTCAGGCATAGCAGTTCCTTGGCGCCTCTAAGGCTGTGCAGCGCCCGCCGCAGGTGCTCCCGCCGCCGCGGGAGGCCCCTCGAGCGCGACCAGTTTCACCCGCGTGTAACCGCCGGAGCGCAGCAGCTCCATGACGCCCATCAACTCGCCATAGGGCACGGAGCGATCGGCACGCAGGAAGACGTACTTGTCCTTGCTCATGTCGGACATGCTGTCGAGGGTCGCGATCAAATCGGCCCGGTGGACGGAATCCTCTCCGATGGCAAGCCCCAGGTCGCGCTTGATGCTGAGATAGGTCGGCTTGTCCGGCTTCTTCTGCGGCGTCGAGCTCGACGTCGGCAAATCGATCGGCAGATCGACGGTCGAGAGCGGAGCTGCGACCATGAAGATGATCAGCAGCACCAGGATGACGTCGATGAACGGCGTGACGTTGATGTCATGCGTTTCCGAGAAGTCGTCGTCGTCATCATTGTCTGCGAGCGAAACGGCCATGGTTCACTCCGCCGCGCGTGAATGCAGGCTGCCGTGGCTGCGGTCGAGGTCGCGCGAGAGCAGCCGCCCCGCCGCGCCCGAGGCACGGCTGACGAGCTCGAGATAGCCCTTCGTCAAGCGCGAGAAGTGATTGTAGATGATGACCGCGGGAATGGCGGCGACGAGGCCGATTGCGGTGGCGAGGAGCGCCTCGGCGATGCCGGGCGCGACCACGGCGAGGTTCGTGGTCTGCGACTTCGAGATGCCGATGAAGSYGTTCATGATGCCCCAGACCGTGCCRAACAGGCCGACGAASGGCGMMGTGGMGCCGATGGTCGCGAGCACGCCCATGCCGATGCGGATGCGCCGCGCCTCCGCGCGCACGATCTCGGAAAAGCTCGAGGTTGCGCGCTCCTTGATGCCGGCATCGCTGGACAGGCCGGCCGACATCCGCGCCTCGCGCAGCGCCGCCGCCAGGAAGGACGGCAGGATGCCCTCCTTGGTGCCGAGCGCCATCTGCGCTTCCGCGAGCGAGCGTGCCTCCGAGATCTTCCGCAGTGCCGAACGAAGCCTGCCGGACGCGACCGACAGCTCGATCGACTTGGCGATGAGCACGGTCCAGGTCACGATCGAAGCGAAGGCGAGCCCGATCATCACCGCCTTCACGATGACGTCCGCCGACATGAACATCACCCAGGGCGACAATTCCTTCATGGCCGGCGCGGCAGCGGATGCCGTGTCGGGCTTCGCAGACGCCGGGGCGATGGCTGCGGGGGACGCCGTCGGTGCCGCGGGAGCGGTCGCCGTCGAGGCCGCAGGCGCCGGGGCGGCAGGCGCGGTCGTCGATGATGCCGCGGGGGCCGGGCTGGCCGGAGCCGGCCGGGCCATGGACGGTGCCGGGGCCGCAGGCGGGGTTTGTGTCTGGGCAGAAACAGGGGATGCGAGCCAGGCGGCCGCCAGCATCAAAGCTGCGGTAAGGCTTGCTTGGAAGGACATGATCTTCATACTTCGGCCCAGTAGCGAATGAGGTTGTGATAGATACCCGTCAATTTGACCGTTTCGGGATCGTCACGCCCGAGCCGTTCCACCAGCGCCTGTATCGCGGTGTCGAGGTCAAAGATCATGCTCCGGGCTTGATCGTCCCGTATCATGCTCTGAAGCCAGAAGAAAGACGCAACCCGCGTTCCCCGGGTCACCGGCGTCACGAGATGCAGGCTGGTCGAGGGATAGAGCACGCAGTCGCCGGCTGGCAACTTGACTTCGTGCGAGCCGTAGGTGTCCTCGATCACAAGTTCGCCACCGTCGTACTCGTCCGGCTCGGCGAGGAACAGCGTGACCGACAGGTCTGTGCGGATGCGAAGGCCCGTCAGGCGGTCGCCGCGGATCGCATTGTCGACATGCAGGCCGAAATGGTGGCCGCTGGTCGCCGCATAGCGGTTGAACAGCGGCGGGAAGATCTGGAGCGGGATCGCCGCCGCGATGAAGCGCGGGTTCGACGTCAGCGCCGAGATGATACGGTTGCCGAGCTTGCGCGCGACCTCGCTGTCCGGCGGCAATTGCTCGTTGCGCTTGACCGTGGCCGACTGCGACCCAGCGGTGGAGCGGCCGTCCTCCCATTCGCTGGCGTCCATGATGCGGCGGAAATCCGCCACATCATCCTTGCTGAGAACGCCAGGCAGGCACGTCAACATGATCAGAACTTCGCCGTTGTCACGAGATAGAATGCCCTGCCCGGTGCGACCGCGACGAACGGCACGGCGCTACGATAGAGCGTGTCGTAGTAGAGCTTGTTGGTGAGGTTCTGGGCGTAGAACTTCATGGTCCAGTTCTGGTCGATCTTCTTCTCGACGAACGCGTCGAAGCGCCAGTAGCTCGGCAGTTCGTTGCCAGTGTTCGCCGCAAACGTGCCGCCGTAGACCTTGGAGCGGTACACCGCCTGGCCGCCGAGCTCCCAACCGCCGTCGAACTTGTACTTGGTCAGCATGCTGAACGACTGGTGGGCAACGTTGGCAAGCTGCAGCCCCAGATTGGAGGCGATGCCGCTCTGCGTGACTTTGGATTGCATCAGCACCAGGCCGCCGAAAATGCTCCAGCGATCCGTGATCTTGCCCTCGGCCTCGATGTCGATGCCCTGGATTCTGTACGCTGCGCCCGAAGTGAGCAGGCCGTTGACGGTCTCGCGCGCGTTGTCCTTCGTGGTCTGGAACAGCGCGCCGGTCACCAGGAGATGGCGATCCGCCAGCTCCCACTTGGTGCCGATTTCGGCCGCCTTGTTGCGCTCGGGCCCAAGCAGAACAGTCGTGTTTGCCGGAATGCCACCGTAATCGGTGGCGGTCGCATCGAGCTCCGATCCGAACGGATTGGCCGAGGTCGCGTAGGCCGCATAGACGCTGCCGATCGACATCGGCTTGTAGACCAGGCCGACGTTGTAATTGACGAGATCGTTGTTCTGCTTGAGGTAGGCCGAGTTCGTGGACGAGCTCTGGCTGTAGCCGTCATAGCGCACGCCACCATTGACGATGATCGTGTCCTGCCAGTTCGCGGTGTCCATGACATAGACACTGCTGGTGTTGACGCCGTAGCGCGTCGGGTTTCCGGCGAGCCCCGGAATGCCGAAGGGAATGTTGGTGTATTGCGGGGAGTAGAGATTGACCCCCGTGACGGCACCACTGCTGGTGAAGGGGCTCCCGGCCAGTTCCGACGCGAGGCCGGCGTAGCGGTCGATCGAGATGTTCTCGTTCGAATATTCGACGCCGAACACTGCGGTATGCTTGACCCCGCCGCTGTCGAGCTTGAACGTGGCCTCGTTCTGGTTGGCCCACACGTCCACGTTCTGGTAGCGGCTCTGCGCGCTCGCCGTCGTGGTCCAGAGCAGCGGATTGGGGCTGGTCGTGTTCGGGTTCTGCGGCAGCGTGCCGATATAGTTCAGCAGCGAGTGCTCGCCGCGCACCTTGCTGGTCAGCGTGATGGCCTCGTTGACCTTGTACTCGATCGTGCCGGTGCCGAAATCCTGCCGTGCGGTCTGGAAGTCGCGGTTCAGGAAGCCGTACCAGTTTCCGCGCGGAATGCCGGCCGACGTCACCGGAACGTTGCCCTGCTTGTAATAAGGTACGCCGAAATCAGGATAGCCGCTGAGGTCGGTGTGAACGTAGTTCGTGGTGATCTTGATGTCGTTGGTCGGGGTGTACCTGGTCGAGATGAAGGTACCCCAGCGATTGTCGGTCACATAGTCGCGGCCCGCGACGTTGGCGTCCTGGAACAGGCCGCCCGTGCGCACCGAGAACGTGGGATCGACGACCTGGTTGACGTCGAGCGTGACGCGCTTGGTCCTGTCGGTGCCGAACTCGGTATCCATCCGCTTGAAGTTGACGTCGCCCGCCTGCTTGGTGACGWTGTTGATGGCGCCGCCGGCGGTGCCGCGGCCGGCATAGGAGGACGCCGGACCGCGCAGGATCTCGATCTGCTCGGTGAAAAAGTTCTCGCGGATCGAGACCGCAGGATCGCGGATGCCGTCGATGAAGACGTCGTTGCGCGCGTCGAAGCCGCGGATGAAGAAGCGGTCGCCGAACGCATTGCCGCCCTCGCCCGATCCCAGCGTCACGCCGGCGGTCGAGCGCCCGATCTCCTTCAGCGTCGTGGCGTTCTTGTCCTCGAGCACTTCCTTGCTGAGCACCGTGATGGTCTTCGGCGTGTTCAACATCGGCTCGGGAAACTTGCCCGAGGCCTGGACGTGGTCGACCTTGTAGGGCGCGACCGGATCGGAATAGGGATTCCGGTCCGCTTCGCCGGCCGGTGCCGCGGGAGCGGCCTGCTGGGCCTGCTGCCGCTGCGCGGTGCGGCGAAGCGCGTTGCGCGCGCGGACCTGATCCGGCGTGGGCTTCGAGGCCGTCGGGCGCGGACGCTGGACCGGAGCATCGACCGTCACCGGCGGCAGGTTCGACTGCTGCGCCTCGGCGCCGCTCGACACCGACGCCGCCGCGATCAGGCTCGCAACTGCCGAAACCTTCTTGCCGGAAATGCCCGCGGACTTCTCATCCACCGGATTGAATGCTGCCACCGAACGCAACGACTTCGGTGCGACCACCTGCCCCATTACAACACGCCCCATCTTCATATCCGCTCATTCACTTCGATGAGCGATTGGGCTGTTGGTATCGACGGCAAAATAGTGGGTCAATGCGGGCAAGCCGCGAGAACGCTTGAATAAGTCCAGATCAAAACGATTCTAATCTACAGTTTCAAACGGTTCTAAACAGAGATTGGAGTCGTTCTAAAGCGAGCGCGAAAAAAGCAGCTAAATCGGCGATCGCGCTCGCAGCGTCAATCACTGCTCGGCGGCTTCATCAGCGAGAACAATTCGTCGACAGTCTTGTGCGCGACGGCACGCACGCGATCGGTGCTGTCCATGCCGGCGATGTTGACGCCATTCACCACGGCCTTGATCTCGTCGCGGAAGTCGGTGAGGAAGCGCAAGGGATCGCGCTGCTCGTTGGCGACGCGGGCGATCAATCCCGTGATCAGAATCTGACACGCGATCAGCTTGCCGTTCAATTCGTCCATCCTGCGCTCCCGTTGTGACGCGCCGATATGAACGATGCGAATTTTCCTGACAACCGAAACACCGCCCGCGCGATTTAGAACCGTTCTCGGAAAGCGCTCGCCCCACCGCTTTTGGCCGGCCGTGTGCCGGCCTTGCACCCAACTCGCCGCGCCCGCCCACACCGGTTGCGAGCATTGCCTCATTTCTGCACGCTGATCGCTCGCGCAGGGAAAATGCAGCACTGCACACCGGCGCGCCAGAGGGTTGCCTAACGGGTGCAAAGCTTTCCGATTGTTTAGGATTCTCAACCGATAGTGCTGTTTACACTGGAACTTGGCGTGTATTATACAAGCGCCCTGGAACCCTATGATTGCCCGATAATTCGTAGCTGAGGGCACAAGAGCCGACACGAGCCGATATGAAAACAACACGGCCGATCCTCTGGATTCTGATCATCGCGGCCGTGGCCTCCGCGGGTTACTATGGTTGGCAGAAATTCGGTTCGCCAGACCCCGGAAAAACCCAGACGGCACAAARGGGTCCGCCCCGCGCGTCGGCCGTTCCTGTGAGCGTTGCGCCGGTCCAGAAAGTCGACTTCCCGGTCTACCTGACCGGCCTCGGCACGGTTCAGGGTTTCAACACCGTCCAGGTCCKGCCCCGGGTCGACGGCCAGATCGACAAGATCGCCTTCACCGAAGGCCAGATCGCCAAAGAGGGCGAGCTTCTGGTCTCGATCGATCCCCGCCCCTATCAAGCCGCGCTCGACCAGGCCAAGGCCAAGAAGGCACAGGACGAGGCGAATCTGGCGAACGCCAATCTCGAGCTCCAGCGCGCCATGAAGCTCGGCGAATTCGCCACCGCGCAGCGGGTCGACACCCAGCGCTCCACCGTCGCCCAGCTCACCGCCCAGATCGCCGCCGACGACGCCGCGATCTCCAATGCCCAGACCCAGCTGGACTACACCCAGATCAAGGCGCCGATCAGCGGGGTCGCCGGCCTGCGCCAGGTCGACGTCGGCAACATCGTCAATGCCGCGACGCAGACCGGCATCGTCACGATCTCGCAGGTCGAGCCGATCTCCGTGATCTTCACGGCGCCGGAAGATCAGCTCGCCTATATCAGCGAGGGCCAGAAGGCCGGGGCGCTCAAGGTCATCGCGTTCACCACCGACGGCAAGAAGACGCTGGCCGAGGGCAAGCTCGCCGTCATCAACAACCAGGTCGACACGACCAGCGGGACTATCCGGCTCAAGGCGGTGTTCGACAACAAGGACCACACGCTGTGGCCGGGACAGTCGGTCTCGACGCGGCTTCTGGTGCGGACGCTGAAGGATGCGACCGTGGTCCCGGATGACGCGGTTCAGCATTCGACCAGCGGTCTCTACGCCTATACCGTCAACCGGGACAACAAGGCCGAAGTGCGCAAGATCAAGGTCAGCTACGCGATCGACGGACGTTCGGTCGTCGACGAAGGCCTCACGCCCGGGCAGCAGGTGATCACGGGCGGTCAATTCAAGGTGCAGCCCGGAAGCCTCGTCTCGACGGCGGTGGCGAGTTCGGACCCGGCCCAGAACAAGGTACGACAGGAATGACCGAGGGCGGGATTTCGGCACCTTTCATCCGTTATCCCATCGGCACCTCGCTGCTGATGGCCGGCATCCTCTTTGTCGGTCTCGTCGCCTATCCCCTGCTTCCGGTCGCACCGCTGCCGCAGGTCGACTTCCCGACCATCCAGATCACCGCCAACCTGCCGGGCGGCAGCCCCGAGACCATGGCCTCGTCGGTGGCCCAGCCGCTGGAACGCCAGTTCGCCCAGATCCCCGGCATCGCCCAGATGACCTCGACGAGCTATCTGGGCACCGCGTCGATCACCATCCAGTTCGACCTCAACCGCAATATCGACGGCGCTGCCAATGACGTGCAGGGTGCGATCAACGCCGCCAGTGGCCAACTGCCGAAAAATCTTCCCTCGCCGCCGACCTACCGCAAGGTCAACCCGGCCGATGCACCGGTCCTGCTGCTGTCGGCGACCTCGGAGACGCTGCCCCTGACAACCGTCAGCGACGCCGTCGACGCCCAGCTCGCCCAGCAGATCAGCCAGCTCGCCGGCGTCGCGCAGGTGTTCATCGGCGGCCAGCAGAAGCCGTCCATCCGCATTCAGATCGACCCCGCGAAACTCGTCGCCAAGGGCCTGTCGATGGAGGACGTGCGCAGCCAGATCGCGATCACCACCGTCGACAGCCCGAAGGGCAATATCGACGGCGACAAGCGTGCCTACACGATCTACGCCAACGACCAGCTGACCCAGTCCAAGGACTGGAACGACGTCATCATCGCCTATCGCAACGGCGGCCCGTTGCGGATCCGCGACATCGGCCAGGCGGTCAGCGGCGCTGAAGATGCCAAGCAGGCGGCCTGGGCCAACGGCAAGCGCGGCGTGTTCCTGGTGATATTCAAGCAGCCAGGCGCCAACGTCATCGAGACCGTGGACCGGATCAAGGCGACCCTGCCCCGCCTCGTGGCGGCGATTCCGCCCGCGATCAAGATCGAGCTCATCAGCGACCGCACCACGACCATCCGCGCCGCGGTCGAGGACGTCCAGTTCACGCTGCTGCTGACCATCGCCCTCGTGGTCATGGTCATCTTCATCTTCCTGCGCAGCTTCTGGGCGACCGTCATTCCCACCGTCACGGTTCCGCTGGCGCTGCTGGGCGCGTGCGCCCTGATGTGGGTCGTCGGCTATTCACTCGACAATCTGTCGCTGATGGCACTCACGATCGCGGTCGGATTCGTCGTCGACGACGCCATCG
>NZ_JBFUES010000014.1:0-21557 GCF_056403875.1 Bradyrhizobium sp. P2_E8 | reverse complement strand
GAGCTGTGGAGCGGCCGTCGCGGGGCTCCGCATTGGCATTGACCCATGTAAACATCGCTTCGTGCTTAACCCCAAGTTCTCCTTTGGGTCACCTGCGGGCATCGCGACCATATCTTTCGTTGGTCCGTTAGAACCCCGCAATCGGACATCAGGGCGTCGAAGCAGAGAGGCAGCCACGGGCCAAGAGCAGCCGTTCAAGCACGGCATTTCCAGCTAAAAGTCTTCGTCCCACTTAACCGGTCCCCACGGTTGAGAAGCGGCCCACGCCTTTAATTCTTCGAGAGATAAATGCTCGCCCGAGTTTCCAAACAAGCAATAGTACAAAAAACCGTCCTTCGTTTCAGGTATAGGTCGGCTCTCGGCTATTGATGGCTCTTGGTCGGTATTCCGGTCAAATCGAGACGCCGCGAGACGCGCTTCCTTCCGGTAAGCTGCGATGCGCTGCGGAATGTTTCCATCATAATACCAAGTCCCTTCCGCAACTTTTTCACTCATGTCGGCACTCGCAAGCTAAAGCCGCCTCTCTTGTAACGAACAACGCAGAATGACTGCAATGGGTCAAACTGAGAAGTCCGGGCGCTCAGCCAGCAGGTCGGCTTTACCCCCCAACTCCAGACAAACCGCTGCATCGGACTAACTGAGCCATGGGCCGGACATCCCGTTCGTGACGCGGCGGCGGCAAAACAGGCGACATAGAACAGGCGGATGGCGCACCATACGTCCGGAACTTGATTTAGCGCAAAAGAGCTGAGGCGACTTGGGGCTAGGCTTTCGAAGCTTCTCAATCGGTCACCTTGTGGATCGCAGCAATGATCATTGAGCGCTTAAGCCAAGAGCACCGCAATATCGAGAAACTGCTCGCCATCCTTGAGCGGGAACTTCAGGTTTTCGATCGGGGCGACCGCCCCGACTATGAGGTTATCGGCGCGGTTATCAGCTACTTCGAACTTTACCCGGAGGTTTACCACCATCCTCAGGAAGACCTGGTCTTCGCCAAGCTAGAAATTCGCGATCCCGGTGCGGCTGCGAAGGTCGGTGATCTCGCTCGCGAACACCAGAAGGGGGCCGAACTTTTGCGCCACGTCGCTCATGCGGTCGACGATGTTCTCGCGGATCGCGAACTGCTTCGGCAGGATGTGCATGCCATCGTTCGCGATTTCATAGAGCACGAGCGGCGCCACATCGTGAAGGAAGATCGCGATTTCTTTCCCGCCGCCCTGAAGGCTCTCGAGCCTGAAGATTGGACAGAGATCGCTTCGGCCATGACCAACCCTGAGGATCCGCTGTTCAGCGAGGCCGCCGAAGAGACGTTCGACGCGCTACGGGCGCGCATCTTGCAGTTGGAACAAGAAGCCGAAGCCGGACGGCACTAGTCAAGCTCATTCGCATTGCGCCGATCGGACTCAATGTCCGAAAAGTCAAAAGCGTCGTTCTCATCGCCGCCGGTCACTTCCGGTGTGCCAGACGGGCCGGCCCGCCCGTGAGAGTGGAGTTGGACTTGGGGCAGTCCAATCGCGTACCGCCCGACCTTCATGTGTGCTATCTAATTGGGCAAGAAAAGATAGCAGGAGGAAGCCAACGATGACTGACGATCAAGTCAATCGCGTCGTTCAGCACCTTTGCGAGCAATTGCACCTGGCGCTCCGATTGAAGGACAGCGAGGCACATCCACCAAACGCCAAGGATATTGGGTTTGATCCTGCCTTTGTAAGAACTGTCTTGCTGACCGGGTTGCGCACGGCGGGTGTCGCGATCAACCACGAGGCAGCCGGGGCCGGCGAAGAGCCGCCGTGGTCCTGAACGCAAAACGCGAGACAGAAGCTCGCGCCAATGTCTGGGTTGGGTCAGAAACGGTCATGGCTGCCGGGCGACCGCCCTCATCCCTGGCCCGCCGGCGGGACGACATAAAGCGTCAGCGCAAAGACCGCATAAATGAAGATCATCAGCGCGCCGACGAACCATGCTGAGCGCCCGCTGGCCGTGATGAAGGCCGACGTGACGGTGGCGATCATCACCATGGTGACGGCGCCCGGCCAGAACTGCAGGTTCATCGGCGTTGGCCCCACGACGTAGCTGAGCAGCACCAGCGCGGGTGCGACGAACAGCGCGATCTGGGAGGCGCTGCCGAGCGCAATGCTGACGACCATGTCGAGCCGGTCCTTGCGCGCCGCGCYGAACGCCACCGCAAATTCGGCGGCAGCGCCGACCAGCGAAACGATGATGAAGCCGACGAAGGCCGGGCTCATCCCGAACGTCTCCGCCGCCTTCTGCACCGATTCCACGAAGATTTCACTCACGAGCGCGACCAGCACGGTGACGGCCAGCAGCGTGCCGACGGCGATGCCGATCGGCCAGTGCGCCTCCTTGTCCTCGCCATGATCGGCGCTTGCGAACAATTCCTTGTGCGTCCCGAGCGAGAACAACAGGCCGAGCGCATAAGCGATGATCAGCAGGACCGAAATGCCGACGCTGAGCTTGTTCAAGATGCCCCCGCCCTGCGGCAGGTGCTCGAGATCAGCGACCGCGGAAGGCGCAAGCAGGGCGACGGTCGCCATCAGCAACAGGCCCGACGAGAGCCGCGCGCCGGCGCGGTTGTACTCCTGCACGTGGTAGCGCAGGCCGCCGAGCAGCAGGCAGGCCCCCAACATGAACACCGCGTTGGTGACGATCGCCCCCGCAATCGAGGCCTTAACCAGCATGTACTGGCCTGCACGCAGCGCCGTGATGGCAATGATGAGCTCCGTCAGATTGCCGAGCGTTGCGTTGAGCAGTCCGCCCACCGCATCGCCGGTCTTCGCGGCGACCGCTTCGGTGGCGTGGCTGAGCAGGGCCGCCAGCGGCACGATCGCAAGCACCGCCAGCACGAAGAGGAGCGTGTGGGAATGCGGGGCAGCCGCCTCGGCCACCAGCACGATGGGCACGAAGACCAGCATCCAGAGCAAAGGGGTATCCCGGATTTCCCTGAGCAGGGTTTGCATGACGGCCGCCCTTTCCATGGATGCGCTGATGGAAGGGTCTGGCGGGCCTGCGAGGCGAGTATTGATCTGCCTCAACGTGGGCCGGAGGAGACGCGCCGCTTGATGGCATGACGCGGACATCGCGCTTGACGAGAATGCGCGCCGGTCCTGTCCCCGATCGCCGGCACGATAGCATCATGCCAGTGTTTTGCCCGACGGGTCAACGTGATCGCGGTCACGAATGTCGTCGCGGCGCGGCTCGAAAATCCCTTGTCGATCAAGGGGCCTTCTACTGTGCATGGGGTTGTTTTTCGACTTTTTGTTTTGGGCGGCAGTGCACAGCTGCGCTCCCTCTCCCGGCAGGCGGCAGGGCTATCGCATATGACTTTTGGCAACGCCTGACCGCGCGCCTCGTCCTTCGAGATGACCGCTTCCAGCGGTCTCCTCAGGACGAGGCTAAGCGGCATCTTGCCGGTCGAAATTGCTGCCGCACACTCCGTCCTCATCCTGAGGGCCCGCCAAAGGCGGTCGTCTCGAAGGATGGCCGCAGCAACCTCTCTTGAATGCGTTTCCCCTGCCGCAGGCGGGAGAGGCGAAGAGCCCTCACTCCCCCTGCAAGATCTCCGCGATCGCAGCGCCCGCCACGATCGTGCCGAGCCTGCCGCCGACATCGCGGGTCGCCCTGCCCTCACCGATCGCCTTCGCCACCGCCGCCTCGATCGCCCGCGCGGCCTCCTCGTAGCGGGCGGCGCCGCTCTTTTCGCCGTACCAGCCGAGCAGCAAGGCCGTCGACAGGATCAGCGACACCGGATTGGCGACGTCCTGCCCGGCGATGTCGGGCGCCGAGCCGTGCGCGGCCTGCGCCATGGCGTAGCGGTCGCCGACATTGAGCGAGCCGCCGAGGCCGAGGCTGCCGGACAGCTCCGCCGTGAGATCGGACAGGATATCGCCGAACGTGTTGGTGGCGACGATGACGTCGAAGCGATCGGGGCTCCGCACCACATGCGCCATCATGGCGTCGATCAGGATGTCGTCGACTTCGAGGCCGGGATAGGCCTTGGCCGCCTCGCGGCAGATGTCCAGAAACATCCCGTCGCCGATCTTGAGCACATTGGCCTTGTGCACGATGGTGAGGTGCCTGCGCCGCTTCATGGCGAGACGGCAGGCCGCGTGCGCGATGCGCTCGCAGCACAGACGCGTGATCCGGCGCAGCGAGATCACGACGTCAGGCGTGACCAGCATCTCGCCATTGCCCTGCTCCATGTTGCGGTCGGCATAAAACCCTTCCGTGTTCTCGCGCACCACGACGAGATCGAAATCGCCGAGACGGCCGGGCCGCCCGGCATAAGTGCGCGCGGGCCTGACATTGGCGTAGAGGTCGAGGCTCTTGCGGAAGTGCCTGGACGGATTGATCTCGCCACGCGCCTCGTCCTTGAAGTCGAAGGTCGCGGTCGGGCCCAGGATCAGGCCGTCGGCGGCGCGGACGATGTCGAGCAACTCGGGGCGCACCGTCGTGCCGAATTGTTTCAGGCTCGCATGCCCGACCGCATGCTCCTCCAGGCGAAGATTGAGCTGGAAGCGTTCCGAGGCCGCGCGCAGCACGAGCGATGTCGCGGTCGTGATCTCGGGTCCGATGCCGTCACCGGGCAGAACGACGAGTTGCATGACGGATCCCCTGAAATTGCGGCAGCTCGCGCGATCATACGCCAGCGCGCAGGCGCATCGCCTGACCTTCGCGCATACACAGCATGCAGGCATATGCCTGTGGAAGCGGCCTCAAGCGTAGTACATGCCGAAAAGTCCCCTATGGCCACGCCGCCGGAGCAACGCGCCAACGCAATGACGATCACGTTACCTGCCGCCGCGCGCGAGCCCGACCACCCGATCGCCGACGGCCTGCCGGCCGCGCAGCGGCGCTGGGCGATCGCCGCCATCTTCACCGCGCTGGCGATGGCCTCGCTCGACACCGCGATCGCCAACATCGCACTGCCCGCCATTGCCGCCGATCTGCATGTCACGCCGGAGCAGTCGGTCTGGGTGGTCAACGTCTACCAGATCGCGCTGGTGGCGACGCTGCTGCCGCTCGGGGCCCTTGGTGAAATTGTCGGGCACCAGCGCATCTATCTCGGCGGCCTGATCCTGTTCACCATCGCCTCGCTGTTCTGCGCGGTGGCGTGGTCGCTGGACAGCCTGCTGGTGGCGCGCACGCTGCAAGGCCTGGGGGCCAGCGGCATCATGAGCGTCAACACGGCGCTAGTGCGCTTCGTCTATCCCGGCCGGATGCTGGGCCGCGGCCTTGGCCACAACGCACTGGTGGTCGCGACCGCCTTCACCTTCGGGCCCTCGATCGCCTCCGCCATCCTCGCGCTCGGCCCGTGGCCGTGGCTGTTCGCCGTCAACATCCCCTTCGGACTCGTTGCGATCGGCATTGGCTTTGCGATGCTGCCGAAGACGCCGCGGGCCGATCACGGCTTTGACTTTCTCGGCGCGATCCTGGCGTCTGCCTGCCTCGGCCTGTTCATCACGGGGATCGGCAGTGCCGCGCACAATCTGTCGCCTTTCGTCGTCGGCATCGAACTGGTCGCAGCCCTTGCGTTAGGCTTCATCCTGACGCGCCGGCACGCCGATCATCCGGCACCGATGCTGCCGATCGACCTGTTCAGCCGGCCGATGTTCGCGCTGTCGGCGGCGACGGCCGTGTGCTCCTTCGCGGTGCAGGGCCTCGCCTTCGTCTCGCTGCCGTTCTATTTCGAGGATGTGCTGGGGCGCTCGCAGGTCGAGACCGGCTTCTTCATGACGCCCTGGCCGCTGGTGGTCGGCATCATGGCGCCGATCGCCGGGCGCCTGTCCGACCGGCATGCGGTCGGGCTGCTCGGCGGCATCGGGCTCGTGCTGCTCGGCCTCGGCATGGCCCTGCTAGCGCTGCTGCCGGCCAACCCTGCTATCCCCGATATCTTCTGGCGGATGGTGATCTGCGGCATGGGCTTCGGCTTCTTCCAGGCGCCGAACATGAAGGCGGTGATGTCGAGCGCGCCGCCCCACCGCAGCGGCAGCGCCTCCGGCATAGTCGCCACCGCGCGCCTGACCGGACAGACGACGGGAGCCGCGCTCGCGGCGCTCTGCTTCGCGCTGGCCGGTCATGACGGTGCGACCGTCGCGCTGGCGCTCGGTGCAGGCTTTGCCGCGCTCGGCAGCGTGATGAGCTTCCTGCGGCTGGCGGTGAAGTAAGGCCTTCAGGCCAGGTGCCGCGCCGCCGTCACATCGATCGTTGCCGGCGGGATGATCGTCCCGTCGTCCAGCGCAGCGAGACGCGCGTCGATGGCTGCGATGACCTTACGCGAGTACGGCCCGAGATGCGCATAGGCCGCGATCATCTGCACCGCGATCCGCGCCGATGACGTGTCGCGCTTGGCGCAGTTCATGAAGGTCTGCCAGAGCGGCCCGCGCGCTTCCGGAATCGCGGTGACCACGCGGTGCACCGTCTCCATCGCCCCGATCTTGGCGCGGATATCGCCCTCCGCAAGCTCGTGGCGCTGCCGCGAACGGTCGAGCAGCGTCATCAAGCGGTCGATGCGTCCGGCATAGGCAGCCGGACTGTAGATGCGTTCAAGCACCCGCTTGTAATCCATCAGGATGTCGCGCAGCGGGCGCACCGGATCGAAGTTGATCCCATCCGTGCACTGATCGGCGCCGATGGTCGGCGCCAGATCGTGGCCCGGGTGCAGCCGGCCTTCGCGCTCCAGGCGGCGCGTCAGCTGCGTGTTCGGCAAGGCATAGAGCAGGCCGACCATGCTGACGGGGATCGCCGCCTCCTCGATGAATTCGATCATGGCCTCCGCCATCGAGACCTTCTCATTGTCGAAGCCGACGATGAAGCCCGCTGTGACGAGAATGCCGGCGGCGTAGATCTTGTGGATGCTCTCGGCGATGTTGCGCCGCGTGTTCTGCTTCTTCCGCATCGCGACCAGCGTCGCCGGATCCGGACTTTCGATGCCGACGAAGATGCCGAAGAAATTGGCCGCCCCCATTTGCTCCAGCAGCTCCGGATCGTCGGCGAGGTTGATCGAGGCTTCGGTGGAGAATTCGAACGGATAGCCGTGGGCCCGCTGCCATTCGGCGAGCTGCGGGAGGAACAGCCGCAGCGACTTCTTGTTGCCGATGAAATTGTCGTCGACGAAGTCGAGATGGCCGCGGTAGCCCATCTGGTAGAGCGTCTCGAGCTCGACGAACATCTGCTCGGCCGTCTTGGTTCGCGGCACGCGTCCGTAGAGCTCGATGATGTCGCAGAACTCGCAGGTGAAGGGGCAGCCGCGCGAATACTGCACGCCGAGATAGAGATAGTCCTCGAATTTGAGCAGGTCGAACCGCGGCACCGGCGTGCTGGTGACGTCGGCCTGGAATTTCGGCGCGGTGAAGACACCGGAGCGCACACCGCCCTCCCAGGCCGCGATGAATTCGTCGATGACACTCTCGGCCTCGCCGAGCACCCGGAAGTCGGCCTTCTCATAGATGTGGGGGCTGGAGGTCGGATCGGGACCGCCGACGACCACCGGCTTGCCCGCCGCGCGGCATAGCTCGATCAGGCGCAGCGTGTCGGCCTGCTGCGGCAGCATTCCGCCGGTGAAGACGACGTCGGCCCAGGCGAGATCCTCGTCGCGCAGGGGCGTCGTGTTGCAATCGATCAGCCGGACCGTCCAGCTGTTGGGCAGCATCGCGGCAACGGTGATCAGGCCGAGAGGAGCAGCGGGGCGCTTCACGCCCATCAGTTCGCAGGACTCACCAAAACTCCAGAACGACTCCGCCGTGAACAGCGGATAGAGCATCAGCACGTTGGGGCTCGGCACGTTCATGGAACTCCTTCTGGCTTCGGCCCAGTGTAGCAGAGCATCTTCGTCTTGCACCCCGGCAAAAGGGACAAACTGTCGCTCGCTCCTGCGAGGGGAACACGCCGGACGTCGTCCCAGGCCCTGGATTGGCGCCCGGGGAGGGGCCGCGCCCCGCCGAAAGGGGGCACCGCACAACACCGCCCGCCCCTAAATCATCCTGCGACCGCGAAAATCTTCGACGGCCACCCCGCGGACTGTTGATTTGAACCGTCCCAGATTGCCGGACACATTGCGCCCCTGAGTCTAATCGGTGGATTGGGCCAATCAGGGGACTTGCGATGGCAAATCTAACAATAAACGGAAAAACCTTCACACTCGACGTCGAACCGGATACGCCGCTGCTCTGGGCGATCCGCGAGAATGCCGGCCTGACCGGCACCAAATACGGCTGCGGCATTGCACAATGCGGCGCCTGCACGGTTCACATCGACGGCGTCGCCACCCGCTCCTGCGGCGTTTCGGTCGCCGAGGCCGAGGGCAAGAAGATCACCACGATCGAAGGGCTCGCCTCCGGCAAAACGCTGCACAAGGTGCAGGAAGCCTGGATCGCGAAGGACGTCCCGCAATGCGGCTATTGCCAGAGCGGCATGATCATGGCGGTGGCGGCCCTGCTGAGCGAGAAGCCGAAGCCGACCGATGCCGACATCGACGAGGCCATCACCAATATCTGCCGCTGCGGCACCTTCCAGCAGGTGCGCGAGGCGATCCACACGATCGCAAGCGCGTAAGGAGCCGCCCCATGAACAAGCACGTCTCTCCCAAGATGAACCGTCGTGCCTTCGTCATCGGCAGCGCCGCGGTCGGCGCGGGCCTCGCAATCGGCCTCGACCTTCCCTTCGGCGGTCCCGCCGTGGTGCGCGCCGCCGACGGCTCGCCCGAGATCGGCGCCTGGGTCGTGGTCAGACCCGACGACACCGTGGTGATCCGCATCGCCCGCTCCGAGATGGGCCAGGGCTCGCTGACAGGCCTCGCCCAGCTCGTCGCCGAGGAGCTCGAATGCGACTGGTCGAAGGTCACGACCGAATATCCGACCCCCGGCCAGAGCGTCGCCCGCAAGCGCGTCTGGGGCGATTTCTCGACCGGCGGCAGCCGCGGCATCCGCTCCTCGCAGGACTATGTCCGCAAGGGCGGCGCCACCGCGCGCGTGATGCTGATCCAGGCCGCCGCCGATTCGTGGAAGGTGCCGGCCTCCGAATGCACGGCCGCGAGGAGCGTCATCACCCATACGCCGACGGGCCGAACCACGACCTACGGCAAGGTCGCCGAGGCCGCGGCGAGGCTGACGCCGCCGGCCGACGTCAAGCTGAAGGACCCGAAGGACTGGAAGCTGGTCGGCAAGGGCGTGCTGCGCCTCGACACCGCCGACAAGACCACCGGCACGATGGTCTACGGCATCGACGTCAAGGTGCCGGGCATGCTGAACGCCGCGATCAAGGACTGCCCGGTGTTCGGCGGCAAGCTGAAGAGCTATGACGAAGCCAAGATCGCCGGCATGAAAGGCATCAAGAAGGTCGTCAAGGTCGGCGATACCGCGGTTGCGGTCGTTGCCGACACCTGGTGGCACGCCAAGACCGCGCTGGAAGCGCTGCCGATCGTCTGGGACGAGGGCGACAACGCCAGGGTCTCCAGCGAGTCGATCGCGAAGTGGCTGGCGGAAGGGCTCGACAACGAGCAGCCGGCTTATGTCGGCAACAAGAACGGCGACGTGAAAGCAGCAATTGCCGGCGCCGCCAGGAAGGTCGAAGCGGTCTACAACTACCCTTACCAGAACCACGCCACGATGGAGCCGATGAACGCCACCGCGCTCTACACGGCGGACAAATGCGAGGTCTGGTGCGGCACGCAGAATGGCGAGGCGGCCTTCGCGGCGGTGCTGGAGGCCTCCGGCCTGCCGGCGGAGAAGTGCGACGTGCACAAGGTAATGCCTGGCGGCGGTTTCGGCCGGCGCGGCCAGACCGACTACGTCCGCCAGGCGGTCATGATCGCCAAGCAGATGCCGGGCACGCCGATCAAGCTGTTGTGGTCGCGCGAAGAGGACATGGCGCACGGCAGGTATCACCCGATCACCCAGTGCAAGATGACCGGCGCGTTCGACGCCGACAACAATCTGGTCGCGCTGCACTACCGCCTGTCCGGGCAGTCGATCCTGTTCTCGCTCCGCCCCGAGGCGCTCCAGAACGGGATGGATCCGGCCGCATTCCAGGGCGTCGCCCAATCCGGCGAGGCCGCGTTCGGCTATTCGGTGCCGAACCTGCTGATCGAGCATGCGATGCGCAACCCGCACGTTCCGCCGGGCTTCTGGCGCGGCGTCAACGTCAATCACAACGCGATCTACATGGAATGCTTCATGGACGAGCTGGCCAATGCCGCAGGCCAGGACCCGCTCGAATTCCGCCGCAAGCTGATGGGCAATCACCCCAAGCACCTGGCGGTGCTCAATGCCGTGGCCGAGAAGATCGGCTGGAGCAAGCCGGCGCCGCAGGGCGTCTATCGCGGCATCGCGCAAGTCATGGGCTATGGCAGCTACGTCGCCGGCGCCGCCGAGATCTCGGTGACCGACGGCAGCAAGATCAAGGTGCATCGCATCGTCGCCTCCACCGACCCAGGCTACGTCGTCAATCCGGCGCAGGTGGAACGGCAGATCGCGGGCTCCTTCGTCTATGGCCTGTCCGCGCTGTTCTACGGTGGCTGCACCGTCAAGGACGGCAAGATCGAGCAAACCAACTTCGACACCTACAATTCGATGCGCATCAACGAGATGCCGAAGGTGGAATCGGTGATGGTGCCGAGCGGCGGGTTCTGGGGCGGTGTCGGCGAGCCGACCATCGGCGTTGCGGCGCCGGCGGTGCTCAACGCGTACTTCGCCGCGACCGGCAAGCGCATCCGCTCCGTGCCGCTACGCGACCAGAACATCACCTTCGCCTGAGGGAAGCCGCGGCGGCCACGACGGCCGCCGCGTCATTTTGCCTGGATGATCCCAATGAGTACGCGCCCGGTGACACGGCGGCATGCCGTGCTCGGCATCACCGCGGCAGCCGCAACGCTGGCGCGGCCATCGATTTCAAGGGCGCGGTCCGCGGGCCTCGTGGTCGTGGTCGGCGGCGGCTTTGGCGGTGCGGCCTGCGCGCGAGCATTGAAGCGGGCCAATGCGTCACTCGACGTCACGCTGATCGACGCGAACAGGGTGTTCACCGCCTGCCCGTTCAGCAACGAGGTGATCGCGGGTCTACGCGACATCCAACTCCAGCAATTCAGCTATGACAAGCTCGCCGCCAACGGCGTCTTTGTCGTCAGCGAGACCGCGACGAAGATCGACCCGCAGCAACAAAGCGTCACTGTCGAAGACAGCACCTCGTTCTTCTACGACCGCCTCGTGCTCTCGCCCGGCATCGACTTCCACGTCGAAGCCCTGCCCGGCTACGACGACGCGGCGTCGGAAAAGATGCCGCATGCCTGGAAGGCCGGCGCGCAGACGCTGCTGCTGCGCAGGCAGTTGGAGGCGATGGACGACGGTGGCACGGTCGCCATTGCGATCCCCGCCAATCCCTCGCGCTGTCCGCCGGCGCCCTACGAGCGCGCCAGCCTGATCGCGCATTACCTGAAGACGAAGAAGCCGCGCTCAAAGGTGCTGGTCCTCGATGCCAAGGACAATTTCTCGCAGCAGCGGCTGTTCGAGAAGGCCTGGAAGGAGCTTTACGGCGACATGATCGAACGCATCGCGCTGTCGCAAGGTGGCCGCGTGACCTCCGTTGACGCTCCGACGAAGACCATCGTCACCGAGTTCGGCAACTACACCCCTGACGTCGCCAACGTCATCCCGCCGCAGCGCGCCGGCCACCTCGCCCAGATCGCGGGCGCGACGGATGCGACCGGCTGGTGCCCGATCGATCCTGTAACCTTYGAGTCGAAGCTCGCCCCGAACATCCACGTCATCGGCGATGCCTGTCTCGGCGGCGGCATTCCCAAATCGGCGTCAGCTGCGAGCGCGCAAGGCAAGGCCTGCGCCGCCGCGATCGTCAGCCTGCTCGCAGGCCGCGCCCCGGAGGCGCCACGGCTCACCGGTGTCTGCTACACCACGGTCGCGCCCGGTTACGGCTTCTCGCTTGCCGGCAACTACCAGCCCAGAGGCGATATCTTTGTCGAGGTCGAGGGCGGCGCGACCAGCCCGGTCGACGCCCCGCGCGAGCTGCGCGCCCGCGAGGCGACCGAAGCCGAGCGCTGGTTTCAAACCATCACGGCGGACACCTTTGGCTAGATTGACCGTCCATATCGCAGCAATGATCGCTGGTCTCACATTCGCCTGTGGAGCAGGTGCAGAGGAGCTCGCACCTTACACGGTCGTCGGCGACGGCATTCCGGCTTCGTTCACCGGCACGCCCGGCGATGCCGCGCGCGGACGCGCGCTGGTGCTGGCGCGCACGACGACCTGCATCCTCTGCCATTCCGGCCCCTTCCCGGAAACGCCGTTCCAGGGCGACCTCGCGCCCGATCTGACCGGCGCCGGGAACCGGTGGTCGGTGAGCCAGTTGCGGCTTCGTCTGGTCGATGCGTCACGCTTCAACGCGGAGACAATCATGCCGTCCTATTATCGCAATRACGACCTCGTCCGCGTCGGACGCAATTTCGCCGGCAAACCGATATTATCGGCGGCGGAAATCGAGGACATCGTGGCCTATCTTGCAACGCTCCGGGACTAGGACTGCTCATGCCAACCACGCGACGACAATTCCTGAGCCTTGCCGGCGGCATCACCGCCGCCGGGACGATCCCGATCGTCACGCTGCGGCCGCTCGAGGCGACGCCCGCGATGCTCAGCGCGGCGGTCCGCAACGTCGTCGGTGAAGCCCAGATTCGCACCGGCAGGGTGAAGCTCGACATTCCGCCACTGGTCGAGAACGGCAACACCGTACCGATGACCGTGAGCGTCGCAAGCCCGATGACGCCTGATGACTACGTCAAGAGCATCCACGTCTTCAACGAGAAGAACCCGCAGCCGAACATCGGCAATTTCCATCTCGGCCCCTCCTCCGGCCGCGCCCAGGTCTCGACGAGGATCAGGCTGGCCGACACCCAGAAGGTGGTCGCAATCGCCCGTCTCTCCGACGACACGTTCTGGCAGGTCGCCGCCGACGTCGTCGTGACGCTGGCAGCCTGCACCGAGGAGCTGAACTGATGGCCGCGCTGATCAACGTACCCGCAAAGGCCAAGCGCGGCGACGTCATCGAAATCCGCACGCTGACCTCGCACATCATGGAAACCGGCTTCCGCCACACCGCCGACGGCCGGCTCGTGCCGCGCGACATCATCACGAGCTTCACCTGCCGCTACAACGGCACCGAGATCTTTCGCGCCGACCTGTTTCCGGCGATCGCCGCGAACCCCTACCTTTCGTTCTTCACGGTCGCGAAGGAGAGCGGCAAGTTCGAGTTCGAATGGACCGGCGACAACGGCTATTCGTCCACCGCGTCGGCATCGATCACGGTCGAATGAATTTTTGGCGCGCGATAGCGGTGGCAACGCTGTTGGCGGCGGCCCCTGCCCTGCTCGCCGGCGAGATTGCGCCCGAGGCGCGCCGGTCCGGCTACGCTTTCATGGGGCCGGACACGCGTGCCATGCAGGATGACGACACGTCCAATCCGGGCATGCTGTTCGTGCTTGACGGCGAGACGCTGTGGACGAAGAAGACCGGCAGCGCGGAGAAGGCCTGCGCGGATTGCCACGGCGATGCGCGAGGCAGCATGCAGGGCGTCGCGGCGCGCTATCCCGCTTTCGACAAGACACAGGGTCGCCCTGTCACACTCGATCAACGCATCAATCTCTGCCGCGCCAATCATCAGCAGGCAACGCCGCTCCCCTACGAGAGCCGCGACCTGCTGGCGCTGTCCGCCTTCGTCGCCCACCAGTCGCGCGGTGTCGCGATCACGGCTGGCGAGGATCCGCAAGTCAAGCCGTTCGTCGAACAGGGCCGCGACCTCTTCATGCAGCGCGAGGGCCAGCTCAACCTCGCCTGCACCAATTGCCACGACGACAACTTTGACAAGCATCTCGCCGGTGCCCCGATCACGCAGGGACAGCCGACCGGCTATCCGCTGTATCGGCTGGAATGGCAGACGCTGGGGTCGCTGGAGCGGCGCCTGCGCAGCTGCATGTCCGGCGTCCGCGCCCAGGCCTACGATTACGGCGCACCGGAGCTCGTCGCGCTCGAGCTCTTTTTGATGTCGCGGGCGCGCGGCCTGCCGATGGAAACACCGGCCGTGCGGCCTTGATTCCTTCGAATTAGGACTAGGCAGGCGCGGAACGGTCGCTAGTATCCCTCCCAAAGACGATGAGTCACAGGGAGGACTTGAAGTGGTCGACTACAGAATCTCGCGCCGTACGCTCTTGACGGGCACGGCAGCGGCTGGCGCGCTCAGCCTGACCGGATTGCCGGCGCGCGCCGAGGTCAACTGGAAGAAATATGCCGGGACCAAGCTGGAGGTGATCCTCGCCAAGGGTCCGCGCGGCGACAACCTGCAAAAGAACATCAAGGAGTTCACCGATCTCACCGGCATCCAGGTGGAATCGGAGCAGATCCCCGAGCAGCAGCAGCGCCAGAAGGTCGTGATCGAGCTCACCTCGGGCCGGCCGAGCTTCGACGTGGTGCATCTCAGCTATCACGTGCAGAAGCGGCAATTCGAGAAGGCGGGCTGGCTCGCCGACATGACGCCCTTCATGAAGGATCCGACGCTGACCGCGCCGGATCTCGTGGAGAGCGATTTCTCGGCCGCCGGCCTGCAATATGCCAAGAACGACAAGGGGCAGATGCTGTCGCTGCCGTGGTCGGTCGATTATTTCATCCTCTATTATAACAAGGAGCTGTTCCAGAAGAAGGGCGTCGCTGTCCCGAAAACCTTCGACGAGATGATCGCGGCCGCCGAGAAGCTGACCGATACCAAGGAAGGGACCTACGGTTTCGTCGGACGGGGCTTGCGCAACGCCAACATGACGTTGTGGACGAACTTCTTCCTCAATTGCGGCGGCGAATTCCTCGACGCCAAAGGCAACATCCTGACCGACGGTCCGGAAGCAATCGAGGCGACAAAAATCTACCAGACGCTGCTGACGAAGGTCGCTCCCCCCGGCGTCGTCGGCTTCAACTGGATGGAGTCGATGGCTTCGTTCACGCAAGGACGTTCGGCAATGTGGATCGACGGCGTCGGCTGGGCGCCGCCGCTGGAAGATCCTGCCGCCTCGCGCGTGGTCGGCAAGGTCGGCTACACCGTCGTGCCGGCCGGACCGAAGGGGCAATATTCGGCCACCTATGGTGACGGCATCGGCATTGCCGCGGCGAGCAAGAACAAGGAAGCCGCCTATCTGCTCTGCCAGTGGGTGGTCTCGAAGAAGCAAGGCGCGCGGCTTCTGCAGGCCGGCGGCGGCGTGCCGTTCCGCAACTCGATCCTGAATGACGCCGAGGTACAGAGCGGCGTGAAGATGCCCAAGGAGTGGCTGCAATCGGTGATCGATTCCGCCAAGATCAGCAAGCTGGGCCTGCCCGTGATCATCCCGGTCGCCGAATTCCGCGATCTTGTCGGCGCCGCAGTGACCTCGACCATCACAGGTACCGACCCCGCCACGGAGCTGAAAAAAGCCCACGAGCAGTTCCGGCCGATCCTGGAGCGTAGCGAAAAGACGTGAGTGCGCTGACACAATCGACTCCGGCCGCGGCACGGTCCGATGCCGCGCCGGAGAAAGAGTTGCGGCCTCCGTCCTACTGGCCGTTCGTGGCGCCGGCGCTGGTCGTCGTGCTCGCCATCATCATCTTCCCGTGGGTCTTCACCATCTGGATGAGCCTGAACGAGTGGAAGGTCGGCTCGCCGACCACCTTCGTCGGGATCTCCAACTATTTGCGCCTGACCAGCGATCCGCGCTTCATCGAGGCGGTGGGCCACACCATGGTCTACACCGCGCTGTCGGTGCTGCTGCCGCTGGTGCTCGGCACGTTCGCAGCCGTGGTGTTCCACCAGAAATTCGCCGGCCGCGGCTTCCTGCGCGGCGTCTTCATCATGCCGATGATGGCGACGCCCGTCGCCATCGCGCTGGTCTGGACCATGATGTTCCACCCGCAGCTCGGCGTGCTGAACTACCTCTTGTCGCTGGTCGGGATACCCGCGCAGCTCTGGGTGTTTCATCCCGCGACCGTCATCCCCTCGCTGGTGCTGGTCGAGACCTGGCAATGGACGCCGCTCGTGATGCTGATCGTGCTCGGCGGYCTCGCCGCAATCCCGACCGAGCCCTATGAGAGCGCGCAGATCGACGGCGCCAATCTCTGGCAGGTGTTCCGCTTCATCACGCTGCCGCTGATCATGCCGTTCCTGTTCATCGCCGGCATGATCCGCATGATCGACGCGGTGAAGAGTTTCGACATCATCTTCGCGATCACGCAAGGAGGACCCGGCTCGGCGTCGGAGACCATCAACATCTACCTCTACAGCGTCGCCTTCACCTATTACGACCTCGGCTACGGCTCGGCGATCGCGGTGGTGTTCTTCCTGCTGATCATCCTGCTTGCGGCTGTGATGCTGTATGCCCGCCAGCGCATGGTGTGGACAGAAATCGCGAGTGGCGCATGACACCTCGTCAGATCATCGGCAAGATCGGCCTGTGGCTTTCGGTGTTCGTCATCGTGTCGCCGGCAATCCTGTTCTTCCTCTGGATGCTGTCGCTGTCGCTCAAATTCGAGATCGACAACGCCGCCTACCCGCCGGTTTTCTTCCCCGAGCGTATCGCCTGGAAGAACTATGCCGACGTGCTCGCCTCCAACCGCTTCCTGACCTATTTCGTCAACAGCCTGGTCGTCACCGGCAGTGCGACCGCGCTGGCGTTGATCGTCGGCGTCCCCGCCGGCTACGGGATCGCGCGCATGGCTGCGCATAAATCCGCGATCGTGATCCTGATCGCGCGCATCACGCCCGGCCTGTCCTATCTGATCCCGCTGTTCCTGCTGTTCCAGTGGCTCGGATTGCTCGGCACGCTGGTGCCGCAGATCATCATCCATCTCGTGGTGACGGTGCCGATCGTGATCTGGATCATGATCGGCTATTTCGAGACGACGCCGCTCGAGTTGGAGGAAGCCGCGCGGATCGACGGCGCCACGCGCTGGCAGGTGTTTCGCCACGTCGCCCTGCCGATCGCCAAGCCGGGGATCGCGGTCGCCTTCATCCTCGCTATCATCTTCTCCTGGAACAACTTCGTCTTCGGCATCGTGCTGGCCGGACGCGAGACGCGCACCCTGCCCGTCGCCGTCTACAACATGATCTCGTTCGACCAGTTGAGCTGGGGGCCGCTCGCGGCTGCCGCGCTGATCGTCACCCTTCCGGTGCTGCTGCTGACGGTGTTTGCGCAGCGGCAGATCGTGGCCGGGCTCACCGCGGGCGCCGTCAAGGGCGGGTGATCACCCGATGCCGCCGATCGTGGAGATGCGATCCTGGTGGGCTCACCAGCCCACGCGCAGGCCCACGCGTCCGCCGGCGACCTTCTCGTCCGGCCCGTAGCCGATGCCGCCGTTGAACTACATGTTCCGATTGAGGCGGAGCGCCGCATTGAAGGCGAGACCGTTGGCTCGCTCGAAGGTCCCGTAGTTCATCGTCATGGCGAAGGTCTCGTCCGGCAGCAGCGTCGGCACGCGAAGCCGGCGGTGGTGTTGTTAGCGACGGCGTTGACGCCTGCGTCCGGAAAGAAACGGCCGGACGACTCGCCTACATTCTACTTGGAGTTGACGCACGGTTTGCGCGCACATATGCTACGGCTCGTAGCATTACTCAGTGTGACGAAATTCGCATCCTGCGTACGAAACACCAGCGAGACGCCAAATGTCAGCTCGTCCCCTGATCCCGCGCCGGAAGCTGTTTGGTAATCCGACCTACGTCGGCGCCAAATTATCGCCGGATGGACAATTGCTGTCCTGGCTCGCCCCGGTCGACGGCGTTCTGAACATCTGGGTATCCCCGGTCGACAGCATTACGGCAGGCCAGCCCGTGACGCGCACCAGGGGCAGACCGATCAACTGGCAGAGTTGGAGTCCGGACGGTCGCTACATCATGTTTCTCAACGATGAGAACGGGGATGAAAATCTGCACCTGTTCGTTGTCGATCCCCGCAGTTCGGAGCTCCGGGATCTCACGCCCTTCGCCAATGTCCGTGCGCTGCCGACGCACTGGTCGCACATTGTCCCCGACAAGATCGCGATCAGCCTCAACGATCGCGACGTGCGATGGCACGATACGTTCCTGCTCGACCTCGCAACCGGCGAGCGCACACTGGTTTGGGAGAATCGCCAGGAATTCCATTTCGTGGGACTCGACTGGCGGCTCAAGCCGCGCCACGCCCACAGCAACGCGCCCGACGGAGGCACACGCTTTTGGCGCATCGACGAGCAGAAGGTCACGCATTGGCGCGACGTCCCGTACGAAGCCTACACGAGCACACGGCTCTGGGCGTTCGACGCCGGATGCAACCACCTCCACATGAGCTCGAGCCTGGAGCACGACAAATCGGCGCTTCTGCGGATCAACTGGTCAACCGGTGAGGAGCGCGTCCTGTTCAAAAGCGACCGCGCCGACGTGACGGGCGCCATATTCAATGCACGGACCTTCGAGCCGGAAGCGGTCTGCATCGACCCCGGCCGGCAGGAATGGACGGCTTTGACGCCAGCGGTTGCAAGCGAGCTCGATCTGATCAAGGCGAGACTTCCTGGCCACGCGTTCCATGTCGAAAGCCAAAGCGATGACGATCGCCGGTGGATCGTGACGAGCCACACGGCGGATCAGCCCGCCACATATCACCTTCTCGACCGCGACAGGCAGACCATCACCGAGCTGTTCACGGCGCGGCCCGAACTCAAGCCTTATCGCCTGGCACCAATGCAGGCTGTGCAAGGCAAGTCGCGCGACGGCTTTACCCTCGTCTCCTACCTGACCCTGCCGGCGGAGATCGAGGCCGACCGCCCGCCTCGTCCGCTGCCGATGGTCCTCATCRTCCACGGCGGTCCATGGGGGCGCGACATCTACGGCTATCGCAGGGATCACCAGTGGCTGGCCGATCGCGGCTATGCCGTCCTTTCGGTCAACTATCGGGGATCGACGGGCTTCGGCAAGGCGTTCGTTGCCGCGAGCGAAAAGGAGCATGCGCGAAAGATGCATGACGACCTCATCGACATGGTCGATTGGGCTATTGCCGAAGGCATCGCGCAAAAGGACAAGGTCGCGATCTTCGGCGTGTCCTACGGCGGACTGGCCTCATTCGTCGCCGCGACCTTCACGCCAGAGGTGTTCTGTTGTTCGGTGCCGGTGGTCGGCATCTCCAACCTGCAAACGCTGCTGGAATCGATGCCACCCTATTGGGCCGGTTTCGCGGAGTTCATGTATCGCAGCTACGGTGATCCGCGCACTGAGGAGGGCCGCAAGCTGCTCGCCGAGCGCTCACCGATCAACAAGGTCGACAATATCAAGAAGCCCATGCTGATCTTTCATGGCGCCAACGACGTCCGGTGCAAGATCGCGGAAAGCGACACCATCGTCGCCGCGATGCAGGCCAAGAACATACCGGTGACCTACATCGTCTACCCCGACGAGGGGCACGGCTTCCAGAAGCCGGACAATCAGCTGTCCTACATCGCGATTGCCGAGGCGTTTTTTGCACGGCATCTGGGCGGCGCGTGCGAGCCCATTGGCGAGGACTTCGAGGGATCGAGCCACGAGGTTCGCGCGGGGGCCAATATCCTGTCCGACCTGGGCGTGGCTTGAAAATTGGCGGCCGGGCGACCTTGCGCCGCCCGGCCGCGATCATTGCTGGCGACGACCTATTCCGCCGGCGCGGCGTGCATCTCCTGATGCGCGGCATAGTGCTCGGTAGCGCCAAGCTTGCTGGCGGCGAACAGGCCGGCGGCCATCACCGCATAGGCGAACGCGACCGCGGGCGTGACGCCGAAGCCGCCGCCGATGCCGACGGCCTCGCCATGCATGAAGCCGAAATAGGTCAGCACCGCGCCGACCAGCGCGAAGGCGGAGGCCTTCTCGAAGTCGCGCTCGATGATGAAGACACCGATCGCGCCGAGGATGAGGCCGCCGAGGATGGAGCCGCCGCCCATGACTTCGAGCCCGTGATAGAACACGCCCTGCTGTGGCAGCGCGGCGATCGCGGCCGCCTTGACCGCGTCGGCCTTGTCGGCGGCGAGCCCGCCGACGCTGGTCGCCGCCATCATGGTCGAGCCCAGCATCGTGTCGATCTGGAGCTTGGCCCAGGCGGCCAGATGCGGCGTCAGCGCCAGCACGATCGCGGGCGCATGCTTGACCGGCGTGGTCTGGAACGCCTGCGCGCCGATGAGCATGCCGATGTAGAGCAGGATCGGCGAGATCGCGACAACAGGCACCAGCGCCAGCAGCACCGAGATGATGCCGAACCAGGCCAGCACGACCACCATGATGCCGGTCGCAGCCGAATAGCCGATGCGGCCGCCCATCGCCTTCCAGCCGGGATGACCGATATAGACGGCGTTGATGAAGGGATTACCCATCAGGCAGCCGATCAGGCTGACGACGCCGTCGGCGGTGAGCACGCGCGTGGTCGGGTACTCGTCACCCGCGGCTTCCGCGCTCTCGACATTGTCCATGGCCTCGACGAGGTCATAGATGCCGAATGGAATGGCCGTGACCAGGATGACGCCGAGGAATTCGAAGCCGGAGAAGACGTAGCCCACCGCCGGGATCGGCACCGAGAAGCCGAAATTGGCGAACGCTGCGCCGACGCCCGCGATGCTCAAACCGCCGAGGCCGAGACCGAACAGGTTCGAACCCCAGGCGATGATCATGCCGGCCGCGATGGCGACGAGACCCGCCGGAATGCCGCGCCAATATTTCACGCCACCGAACCAGCTCACCAGGATGATGGCGAAGCAGACGAGACCAATCTGCGGCGTCATGTACATCTCGAGCGCGGGACGCATCGAGATGAAGGTGACGGAGACGCCGGCGAGCGTGCCGAGCAGCGCCGCGCGCGGCGTGATCTTGCGGATGAACGGCGCGATGAAGCCGCCGATCATGAGAATAAAGCTCTGGAAGAACACCCAGACGAGGCCAGCCGACCAGCCCTTGAGCGGATCGCCGGTCTTGATCGTGATCGGCAGCATGATCACGAAGGTGACGATGAACATGTGGGGCACGCTGACGCCCGACGGCAGCGCGCAGACGTCGTTGCGGCCGGTCTTCTGTGCCAGACGATAGGCGAGGTAGGCGTAATAGAAGGTCGACAGGCACATCATCAGCCCGAGCGCGGGCAGGATGCGGCCGAACACGAGGCTGTCAGGCATCTTCAGCACGAAGCGCAACAGGCCCGTGAGCACCAGCATGTTGACGAGGATGTTGGTGCCGAAGCCGAAAAACGCGTTCCAGTCGCCCGATGTCCATAGTGCCGGCTTGAACCCGGACGTGTTCAGATCAGATTTGCCGGCCGTCCCCGTCATTGTGCTCATGGTGATGCCCCTAAGCTGATGTGGAAATCTTCATCGCCTCCAGTACTGCGGCTGAGTCCGCGACCCAGCCGAAGATGCCGCCCTGGGCCTTGATCATCTTCAAGCCCATCTCGTGAAACTCGGGAAAGTAGGATGCGCAGCCATCCGAGATGACGACGCAGCGATAGCCGCGATCATTGGCCTCACGCACGGTGGTGTTGACGCACACTT
>NZ_JBFUES010000013.1:0-21630 GCF_056403875.1 Bradyrhizobium sp. P2_E8 | reverse complement strand
ACACCGGTGTTGACGAAGTCCAGGCCCGGCGACGCCTTCGGCTTGCCGCCGCCAGAAGCGAAGGCCTTCACTGCTTCAACACCTTTCGCCGCCATCAGCAGCGGGAACTGCATGGAGGTGGCGCCGATGACGCCGTCCTTCACGTTGCGCACGCCGGGACAACCGCCGTCGACGGAAACGATCAGCACGTCCTTGTCGCGCCCGACCGAGCGCAGGGCCTCATAGGCTCCCGCCGCCGCAGGCTCGTTGATGGTGTAGACGAGCGAGATGCCGGGGTCCTTCTGGAGCAAATTCTCCATCGCCTTGCGGCCGCCCTCCTCGCTGCCGAGCGTCACATCATGACCGACGATGCGCGCATCCTTCTCGTCACCGATCTTGGCGGGGTTGCCGAGATCGATGCCAAAGCCTTTCAGAAAGCCCTGGTCGCGGGCGACATCGACCGAGATCTGGTTCACGTTGAGGTCGAGCAGCGCAATCTTCGCCGATGCCGCCTTGGCCCCCAGCGTCTTGGCGGCCCATTGGCCGATCATTTGACCCGCCAGGAAATTGTCCGTTGCAAACGTCGCATCCGCCGCACTCGCCGGATCGAGCGGGGTATCAAGAGCAATGACCAAAATGCCGGCGGCGCGTGCCTTCTCGACAGCCGGAACGATGGCGCGGGAGTCGTTCGGTGTGATCAGGATGCCTTTGGCACCGGCGGCGATCAGGTTCTCAATGGCCGCCACCTGGCTCTCGTTGTCGCCGTCGACCTTTCCGGCAAACGAGCGCAGCTCGACGTCATTCGCCTTCGCTGCCTCGTCGGCGCCGGCCTTCATCTTCACGAAGAACGGATTGGTGTTGGTCTTGGTGATGAGACCCACGATCGGTTTGTCGGCAGCGAAACTGCCGGTGGTGCCCAGAGCAAGCGCGAACGCTGTGAACAGTCCAAGTGAATGACGCATCTATTCCCTCTCCGTTGGACGTTTTTGTTGGCCTGCGCGGTTTCGACCGCGTGTAGCTGCCCATCCTAAGGAGCTGCGAACGGCCCTGTCAATAAATAAATCATCCCGATTTATTAATTGACGCAGCTCTCGACTGCGTCCATTGTAGCGTGCCAACTACCGGGGAATGGCCAGCAGAACTGTCGCGACGACAGATTCCCGGAGTTTGGCGGAGCCGAGGATGGAAGAAACAGCACCGCTTGCGGGCGCACCGGTGGCTTTGCCCGGCGACAGCCGCGGCACCACCCAGACGGGCGTGAGACTGTACAACGAGCGCCTGATCCTTTCCCTCATTCGGCGCCATCGCAGTCTCGGCAAGGTCGAGATCGCACGCCTCACCGGCCTTTCGACTCAAACCACGACCGTGATCATCAATCGGCTGGAAGCCGATGGGCTGCTGCTTGCGGGCGAACCGCAGCGAGGCCGCATCGGCCAACCCTCCGTCCCCTATTCGCTCAATCCGGACGGCGCTTTCGGTCTCGGACTCATGATCGGCCGGCGCAGCTCCGATCTGGTCCTGATGGACTTCACCGCCGGCATCCGCGCCAGGCGACGCATGATCTATTCCTTCCCGGCGCCCGAAGAGATCATGGCATTTGCGGAACGCGAGATGCCGGGCCTTGTCGCCGAACTGCCAGAAGCCCAGCACGGCAGGATCAGCGGCATTGGCGTCGCAATGCCATTTGAATTGTGGAACTGGGAAGCCGATCTGCAGACACCACCCGGTGCGCTCGACAAGTGGCGTGACTTCAACGTTGCCGCTGAACTGTCGCGCCGCTTCGCCCCCTGGCCGGTCCGCGTCTGCAACGACGCGACTTCGGCATGTGCGGCCGAACTCACCTTCGCTGCCGGCGCCGCGTACCGGGATTTCGCCTACTTCTACATCGGCGCCTTCATCGGCGGCGGCATCGTTCTGAATGGCAGCCTGTTCCCGGGTCGCAGCGGCAACGCCGGCGCGCTCGGGTCCATGCCGATCATGCGGCGGGAGGAAAACGGTGAGACAAGCCTTCAGCAGTTGATCCGCACCGCCTCCATCTATCAGTTGGAGCGCCGAGTGATCGCCGCCGGTCAACGCGGCACCGACATCTGGCTCTCACCGGACGATTGGTCGAGTTTTGCGGATCCGCTCGAAGCGTGGATTGCTGCGGCAGCGGAGGCCCTGGCGCAGGCAGTCGCTGCATTACTCGCCGTGATCGACTTTGAAGCCGTCATCATCGACGGGGCCTTTCCGGTCGATGTGCGCCGCCGTCTCGTCGAGCGCACAAACGAACATTGGGCCGGCATGGACCGACAGGGCCTCACCGACGCTGCGGTGGTGGAAGGCTCAATCGGCCGTGATGCACGCGCAATCGGCGGCGCGGCCTTGCCGTTGCTCGCGGCGTTCGCCCGCGATTACGACGTCCTCTTCAAGGATTGAGCATGGTCAACGACATGGCTCTCCGCTTCGAGCGCAGCAACGTGCCTGTCGCGGATCCCGTTTCCCGCAAGTGCGCAACCGCCCAGAGGCTTGTCGTGATGAACCAGGGTGACGCATCGTGATTCTTGTCTGTGGCGAAGCCCTGATCGATCTGTTTGTGAGGGTGCCCGGCGGGCCGGAAATGTCGACCCATGCCGTTGCCGGTGGCTCTCCCTTCAATGTCGCTGTTGGCCTTGCTCGCCTCGGTGTTCGAACCGCCTTCCTGAGCGGCATCTCGCGCGATCATTTCGGCGCGTTCCTCGCGGACCGCCTCGCTCGCGAAGGTGTGGACGGTCGTTTTCTCGTGCGCACCGATCGGCCTTCCCCTATTTCGATCGTGGCGACCGCCGATGACGGCCAGCCGAACTACACTTTCCATGGCGAAGGTGCGGCAGATCGCTCGCTCCTGCTCGCTCATCTGCCCGGCGCGTTGCCCGACGACATCAGGGCTTTGACCTTCGGCTCCTATTCCATGGCCGTCGAGCCGGTCGGCACCACGTTTGCCGCACTCGCCCAACGCGAACATGGGCGTCGCGTCATCAGCGTTGATCCGAACGTCCGTTCGACCGTCGTCGGCGACATGAAAAGCTGGGCCGTCGCCGCGGAACGCTTCTACCGGACGGCTACAATGATCAAGGCGAGTGACGAGGACGTTCGCCTTGCATGGGGTGGTCGTGTCTCAATTGCCGATGCAGCCGCCTACTGGCAAAAGTGCGGCGCGCGGCTGGTCGTGGTGACCGAGGGAGCGAAGGGGGCAACCGCCTTCTGCGCCACTGGAAGCGTATCCGTCCCCGGTCGCTCAGTGGTCGTGCGCGACACCGTGGGCGCTGGCGACACATTCCACGCCGCGCTGCTTGCGCAACTTGCCAAAACCGGGCGGCTCCATCCCGACGCCATCGCGGCGCTCGACGAGGCGGCAATCCGCGAATTGCTCACTTACGGGATGGCCGCCGCCGCCGTCACGGTTTCACGCGATGGCGCCGACCTGCCGACCACCGCCGATATCGATGGGAGCACGCAGCCATGCTTGACAGAGTGACGGACGCAATGCGGCACATCAGCAGGGATCGAATTGAGCAAGGCTCCGGTCTGACCAGCCGCGTCATCCCGGTGGCTCCCTTCGTCCTGACGGTTTTCGGCGCGACCGGCGATCTCGCGCGCCGCAAGCTGTTGCCGGCGCTGTTTCGGCGCGATTTTGCGGGCCAGCTGCCGGATGAAGCAGCCATTCTCGGCGTCGCGCGCGGCGCAATGTCGCGGGATGATTTCCTCGCTCTGATGCGCGCGTCAATCGTGAAGCATGTGCCTGAATCGGAAACGACGGGACCCGAACTCGATCGCTTCCTGGCCCGCATCTCCTACATGGCTGCCGATGCAGAAGGCGAAAACGGTTGGACCGAACTCGCAGCCGCCCTGTCGGCCTACGCCGACCGCGTTCAGGTTCATTATCTGGCGACGGCCCCGCATCTATTCGGACCGATCTGCGAAAGGCTGGGGCACTACGGTCTTTCGAAAGGCGATTCCCGCATCGTTATCGAGAAGCCGATCGGCAAGGATCTCGAATCCGCAATCCGGTTCAATCAGACCGTCGGCATGATTTTTCCGGAGGAACGCGTCTACCGGATCGATCACTATCTCGGCAAGGAGACGGTGCAGAATTTGATGGCACTACGGTTCGCCAACGCATTGTTCGAACCGCTGTGGAATGCAGCCCACATCGACCATGTGCAGATTACGGTCGCCGAATCCATCGGCGTGGAGGAACGCGGAACGTACTACGACAAGTCCGGCGCCCTGCGCGACATGGTTCAGAATCACCTTCTACAACTTCTCTGTCTGGTGGCGATGGAGCCGCCACATTCGCTCGAAGCCGACGCCGTACGCGACGAGAAGCTCAAGATCCTGAAATCGCTCGAGCGCATCGATGAGACAAACGCGGCATTCCTGACCGTGCCGGGTCAATACCGCGCCGGCGCATGCAGCGGCGTTGCGGTTCCGGGTTATGTGGAAGAGATCGACAATCGCCAGAGCTCGACCGAAACCTTCGTCGCGCTCAAGGTCGCCGTTGCGAACTGGCGCTGGACCGGCGTTCCCTTTTACCTGCGCACGGGAAAGCGACTGCAGCAGCGCAGTTCCGAGATCGTCGTGACCTTCAGGAAAGTTCCGCATTCAATCTTCAATTCGGATTGCGGAAAGGCTTTGCAGACGCGGCTCGTGATCCGCCTGCAGCCGGACGAGGGAATCAAGCTCTGGCTGATGATCAAGGAGCCTGGATCGGGCGGCATGCGGTTGCAGTATGTCCCCCTCGACATGAGCTTTGCGGAAGCGTTCGACGTCTCGGTGCCTGACGCTTACGAACGGCTGCTGATGGATGTGGTCCGCGGAAACGCCACCTTGTTCATGCGACGGGACGAAGTGGAAGCGGCATGGCGCTGGATCGATCCGATCCGTCAGGCATGGAGCCAGATGAATGATCTCCCGCGTCCCTACGTCGCCGGCAGCTGGGGCCCCTCCGCTGCCGTCGCACTGATCGAACGCGACGGCCGGACATGGATGGAGGACGGTCCGTGACCACGGAGCAGCGCATCGCCGATGCTCAGTCCGCAACCAGGAGGCTTGTATGACCATCGAAGCAAGGATCAACGCGCGGGTCGCCGAAGTAACGGATCGCATCGCTCGGCGCAGTCACGACAGCCGAGCACGCTATCTCGACCGCATTGCGAACGCGGCGAGCACGCCAGTGCGGCGACGACTGGGATGCGCCAACCAGGCTCATGCCTTCGCGGCTTGCGGGGGGCGCGACAAGCAGCTGATGCAGGATGGCCACGTCCCCAGTCTCGGAATTGTCACGGCCTACAACGACATGCTCTCGGCCCACCAGCCCTACGAGCGTTTCCCTGAACTCATCCGGCAGAGCGCACGCGCAGCCGGTGGTGTTGCCCAGGTCGCGGGCGGCGTTCCGGCGATGTGCGACGGCATCACACAAGGCGAARCTGGAATGGAGCTCTCGCTGTTCTCGCGCGAGGTCATCGCCTTGTCCACCGCGGTCGCGCTGTCGCATCAGACCTTCGACGCCGCGGTGTTTCTCGGCATATGCGACAAGATCGTGCCAGGTCTCGTCATCGGCGCGCTCTCGTTCGGGCATTTGCCTGCGGTCTTCATTCCATCCGGTCCGATGACTTCGGGCCTTGCCAACGACGCGAAAGCGAAAATCCGGCAGGCTTACGCGGAGGGAAAGCTTGGTCGCGAGGCTTTGCTGGAAGCGGAGGCGAAGGCCTACCATGGCGCGGGGACCTGTACCTTTTACGGGACCGCAAATACCAACCAGATGCTGATGGAGATCATGGGCCTGYAGCTGCCGGGCGCTTCATTCGTGAACCCGAACACACCTTTGCGCGATGCGCTGACTGTCGCAGCGACCGAGCGAGCATTGGACATCACCTCGCTCGGCAATCAATACATCCCGATTGGCCGCGTGCTCGACGAGCGCGCATTCGTCAACGGCATAGTGGGCCTGCACGCCACCGGCGGCTCGACCAATCTGACGCTGCATCTGGTTGCCATGGCTGCGGCGGCCGGCCTCACCCTGACCTGGGACGACTTCGCCGACCTCGCGCGGGTGACGCCGCTGATCGCGCGGATCTATCCCAACGGCTCAGCGGACGTGAACCATTTTCATGCCGCCGGCGGAATGAGCTTCTTGATCCGCGAATTGCTTGCTGCGGGGCTCCTGCACCGCGACGTCCTGACCGTTTGCGGCGACGGGCTCGATGGGTACTTGCAGGAGCCGCTGCTCGATGCCGAGGGCAAGCTGACCTGGCGCGAAGGACCGGCTGGAACCGGCGATCCTGCCGTGCTTCGCGGCACCGCTGACCCGTTCCAGACGGCCGGCGGCCTTCAGGTTCTGACGGGCAATCTCGGGCGCGCGGTCGTCAAGACGTCTGCGGTCGCACCGCAACGCCATGTCATCGAAGCCCCGGCTCGCGTCTTCGATTGCCAGGACGAACTGCAGCGGTGCTTCGCCGCGGGTGAGCTCACGGGTGATATGATCGCGGTGATACGCTTCCAGGGTCCAAAGGCGAAYGGCATGCCGGAGCTGCACAAGCTGATGCCGCTCCTTGGCGTGCTTCAGGATCGCGGACTGAAAGTCGCGCTTGTCACAGATGGGCGGCTTTCAGGCGCCTCGGGCAAGGTGCCTGCAGCCATTCACGTCACTCCTGAAGCAGCGGATGGCGGTACGATTGCGCGGATCCGTGATGGCGACGTCATTCGGCTCGACGCCGTCACCGGTCGGCTTGACGTACTCGTCACCCCGAGCGAGTTGGCCGCGCGAGCCTGTGCGCAAGCCGATCTCTCCACGATGCATGTCGGGATCGGCCGTGAACTCTTCGGCTTCTTCCGCGAGCGCGTCAGTTGCGCGGATCGCGGCGCGAGCGTTTTTGTAGCGTAGGTGCAAGAGGGCAGGCTCAGCGAGCCCGCTGATTAAGAGGCGTATGATTTGCTGGAAGATCAGCGTCCATTCCGACAACTGAGCCCCCAAGCCAGCGTTGAAACCGCAACGGGCTTTCTCTTCGTCGGAATGCTGCCGAGGCGTCACTCTTTCAAACCGCTCGCGGCCACGCCGCGCACGAAATTTCGACGCATCAGCGAGAAGAAAAGCGCACTCGGAACCAGAGCCAGAGCGGCTGCCGCGCTGAGACGGCCGATATCCACGGTGAAACCGGTCTGAAACAATGCCAGCCCAACCTCGAGCGTATAGGTCTCCTTGTTGGTCATGACGACGAGCGGCCACGCGAATGCGGTCCAGGCCTGGAAGAACGCCAGCACGGCGAGAGCGCCCAACGGGCCACGCATCAGCGGCAGCACGATCCGCAGGAAGATCCAGCCCTCTCCGGCGCCATCAACTCGCGCGGCCTCCAGGAGCTCGTCGGGGATCGACGTCATCACGTACTGCCGCACCAGGAAGATGCCAAAGCTCATAATGAGATAGCCGACCAGAAGCCCGGGCCAGGTGTTCAACAGTCCGGCAGACTGGACGTTGAGGTAGAGCGGGATCATGTAGACTTCGAAGGGAACGACCGCCGTCGCAATGATGATGCCGAAGATGACCGGCACCCCCGGCAGATCAAACTTGCCGAGCACATAGCCTGCTATCGCCGACGTGCTGACGATGCTCGCGGTCGAGAGCGTTGCGAAGATGAGCGAGTTGCCGATCCAGCGAAACAGCGGCGTTTCGCGCAGGACGCTGACGATGTTGTCCAGCGTCGGCTGGTGCGGAATGATGGTCGGCGGCCAGGCCAGCAGCTCCGGCGGCGTCTTGAACGCGTTGCTGATCAGGAAGACCAGCGGCAACAGCATCATCAGGCTGACGGCGCAGAGAACAGCGTCGATCACGAGGCCGACGGCACGGTGCTGACCAACGACGGACGGACGATCGGGCTCGCTCATGCCCGGCTCCGATCGCGGAACAGCCTGAACTGCGCGCCGGTCAGGATGAGGACGATGACGAGCAACACGACGGCTTCTGCGGCGGCGTAGCCGACCCGGTAGTTGCGAAAGCTGTTTTCGAGCATGTCGAGGACGAGGACACGAACGAGGTGTCCCGGCGCACCCTGCACATCGGATGCCAGCACGAAGGCCTGCGCATAGATATTGTAGGACGAGATCAGCGTAATGACCGATACGTACAGCATGACCGGCTTCAACAGCGGCACCGCGATGTAGCGGAAGGCCTGAAGTGACGAGGCGCCGTCGAGGCGCGCGGCCTCGTAGAGCGCATCCGGAACGTTCTTCAGTCCGACAAGGAAGATCAGGACGGCATAACCGATCGCCTGCCAGGAACAGAGAACAATCAGGCACACCAGTGACAGGATGGGGTCGAACAACCACGACTGGGCCGGGATTCCGACCAGTCCGATCAAGGCGTTGAGCGGTCCGAGCCGGGCGTCGAAAATCCATTTCCAGGCCATCGCCGCCGGAACCAGCGAGACGACGTGCGGCAGGAAAACCGAGGCTTCATAAATGCCGCTGCGCCGCAGCCCCTGCCGGCTGTTGATCAGAGTTGCGAGCGCAAGCGCAACCGGAATGGTGATCGCCACGACGCTGAAGGCGATGATTGTTGTATTGAATATCGCTTCGAGAAACAGCGAGTCGCTCGCCAACTCGATGAAGTTGGCGAATCCGACGAATGGCTTGCGCCGCGAGATGATATTCCATTGGAAGAGGCTGAGCCGCAACGTCTCGATGATCGGATAGACGCGGACACAGCCGTAGAGCCCGAGGACCGGAAGAAGCGCAAGAACTGGAAACAGCCATTTTGGCGTGGTGCGCATGGATCCTCCAGCAAGCGCCAGTCAGCGGCCGGCGCCTGGATTGGGTCGCCCCTGTCGGAAGCTCTAGGGTTTGGCCAGCAGGTCTTCCCGGGCGAGGATCTTGTCGCTTTCATCAGCCGCAGACTTCAGGAACGCATCGATCGCAGCGTCGTTGCCCGCCAGCGACTTGTCGGTGAAGGCCTTCTCCAGCCGTGCCGCAAGCCTGGTGAGGATTTCGCTCGCCGGGCTGATCGCCGGCACGGTGAAGAAGACGTGGTCGGCCGGAACGTTGACGAATGCGCCGAGCTGCGGGACTTTCTTGAGGACCGCGGAGTAGTCGAGGCCCTTGCGGTTGGGGACCCAGGCCGTGTTCTCGAGCAGCCAGAGCAGATTTTCCGGCTCATTTGCCTTTTGAACGAAATCCCAGGCGATCTGACTCTTGGGCCCCTTGTTCGGCACATAGAGGTCGACCGGGACCATCAGCGTGCCCTTCGGTAACGGGGCGGTGGCGTATTTGAGGTTGGGCGCTTTCTTGGCGACGTCGCCAATCACCCAGGATTCCCGGATGAACATCGCGGTCTGGCCGAGTTCGAAGGCTTCCGCATCCGCCTTCATCTCGGGCGTCACGGTCCGGTAAACCACGACGTTGTCGAGATACTGCTTGAGCGCGGCGCGGCCGGCCTCGCTTGCATAGGCGGCGCGCCACTTTCCGCCCTTGTCCTGCAACAGCGTCCCGCCGTGGTTATAGAGGATGGTCCAGTACTTCTCCGCGATGCCCGAGCCGCCGCCGCTGAGACGCAAGCTCCATCCGCTCACCGTCGGCACGCCGGACGCATCGCGCTGCGCAAGCTTCTGCGCATAAGCGGTATAGTCGGCCATGGTCTTGGGCGGGCCGTCGAGGCCGGCCTTGGCAAACATCTCGGTGTTGTAGTACAGCGCGCCCTGCCCCTGGAACAACGGCACACCGAAGATCTTGCCGTCGTACATGGCGGTCTTCACACGCGTCATGTCGTAATTGGCTTTGACGAAATCGACGATCGACGCCGGCGGCTCGGGAATGACGCCAGCCTCGAGATACCTCGCCGCCTCGACCTCCATCTCGATGACGTCCCCGGCCGCGCCGGATGGCAGCGACAGCGCCAGCCGCTTCTCGTGCTCACGCAGGGCAATGGCCTCGACGCTGATTTCGAGATCCGGATATTTGCTCTTCAGCTGGTCGCCGACGCGCTTGTAAAACGGGGCAAGGTCGGGCCAACCACTCCATATCGTCAGCTTCTCCGCCGACGCGGGCGAAGCAAACACGGGGGCAGCGACAACCAGCGCCAGTGACAGCGCTGCCGAGATCCATGACCGACGATCCGGCGTCGCCGGGCGAATTCTGTTCTCGGGGAGCGTCATGTAGCCGAACCTGCCGACGGGTCTCATCATGAAGGTCACTCTCGCATCCGGAATTGAGCAAATCCTGCGAAAACGCTCGCATGCAACCGGTTGCGTGTCAATTGCGATCCATTGCCGCTTTCTGAGGCCGTTGACTAAATCGTCAGCGGCTTCTCCGCTTCACCGGAGCCGGGCCGGTGCTGGCGCGAATGACAAGATGGGAATTCAGCTTGTGGCGGATCTCGCCCGACACGCCGCCCTTCATCTGGCTGAGCAGGAGACCGACCGCGACATCGCCCGCATCGGCGCAGCGCGCCGACACGGTGGTGAGCGGCGGATAGGTGGTTTCACCGAGGACATCGTCGCAGCCGACGACACTGAACGATTTCGGCACCTCGACGTCGAGCGCCGCGAGCCCGGCCAGCAGACCCTGAGCGACAAGGTCGTCGAACGCGATCGCCGCGGTGACGCCGCTGGCGACGATCTGGGTGGCCGCTAGCCGGCCCGTGTCGTAGGATGGCGGGCGCGCGGGAACGGCAATCACCTTGAGCCCGCGCTTCTCCGCTTCGCGCCGGACGGCGTTGCGCCGCTGCTGGTTGGACCACGATGTCGTCGGGCCGCTGACATAGGCGATGTGCCGGTGCCCCAGTTCGGCAAGATGCGCGATCGCAGCAGCGACGCCCGGCGCCGTGTCGATCAGGACCCGCGTAATGCCTTCGATATCGCGATTGATGAGCACCAGCGGCCGGCGCATCGCATGGCGGCGGATATGCTCTTCGTCCAGGCGGGACGAGGCGAGGACGAGCCCTTCCACCTGGCCGATGAAGCGGCCGACCAGCAATTCCTCACGCGCGGGATCCTCGTCCGAGTTGCCGAGGAAAACGCACAGCCCCGCCTGGTCGGCGCGAAGTTGCGCGGCCCTGATCAGCGGCGGAAAGAACGGGTTCGCGACATCCGAGACAATGAGAGCGACATTGCCATGGCGCCCGGTGGACAGTGCGCGGGCGACCTGATTTGGCACGTAGCCGAGCTTGTCGGCGACCGCCTTGACACGCCGGACGGTCTCCTTGGTCAGCATCTCGGGTCGCGAAAAGGCGCGCGATACGGTCGCACGGGAGACCCCGGAAGCCTTCGCCACCTGACTGATCGTCGGCACGACCGATGGACGCCCCTCCCCGCCGCTATCAGGATCGCGCTTCACCGCGGGCCGCCTCCTCTGCATCGCATCCAGCTACACATGCCTCGGTCGGGCCCGGGGTRCAAGCTTGACATGCAACCGGTTGCATCACATTCTCTCCGCTTGGGGTGACGGGCAGGCCCGACAGAACCATGGATGAGCATGACGGCTTCGGTTACTCCCTCGATCGCGACATTTAAGACGCGGGATGCGATGGGCCGTGCGGCTGCTGCGGATGTCGGTGTGGCGCTGCGCGACCGCCTCGCGCGGCAGAGCACGGCGCGGATGATATTTGCCGCGGCGCCGAGCCAGGCAGAGATGCTGGATGCCCTTGCACGCGAGCGCGATATCGACTGGCGGCGCGTCACAGCCTTCCACATGGACGAATATATCGGTCTTCCTTCGGGCGCGCCGGAGCGCTTCGGGGCCTGGCTGACGCGTCACCTCTTCTCGCGTGTCGCCTTCGGAACCGTTCACTTGATCGGACAAGAACCGGATCCGGACCGGGAAGCGGCGCGCTATGCGGCCCTTCTTGCAGAGGCCCAGATCGACATCATCTGCCTCGGCATCGGCGTCAATGGTCACCTCGCCTTCAATGACCCGCCGGTCGCCGACCTGCACGATACGAAACAGGTCAAGGTCGTCGAACTCGACGCGATCTGCCGACAGCAGCAGGTCGACGATGGATGTTTCCCGACCCTYGGGCACGTCCCGACACATGCGATCACGCTGACGATTCCGCGGCTGCTGGACGCCGGCCAGCTGTTTTGCGTCGTGCCTGGCGCATCCAAGCGCACCGCCGTCGAGCGATCGCTGTACGGCCCGATCGGAACGGCCTGCCCGGCGAGCGCACTCCGCACGCATCCGCGATGCGCGCTGTATCTCGACCAGGATTCCATGCCGCCGCAGCTCTCACTGCAAGCACCGGCACGCGCATGACGGATCCGGCAACACGCGTCTGGGGCCGCGATCCGGAGACTGGACAGAATCGCACCATCGTCATTCAGGATGGCCGGATCTCGGACATCATTGCTGGCGGACACGATGACGGGCTGTGGCTGTCGCTCGGCCTGTTCGATCTGCAATTGAACGGCTTTGGCGGCTACGATCTCAATGCCCGCCCTGATCCCCAGACGGTCCGCGATCTCGTCTTGGCCGTCCACAGAAGCGGCGTGTCGCGCTTTGCCCCGACGCTGATCACGGCATCGCACGATGCGATCATCGACGCACTAAAGGCCATTGCGCAGGCACGCGACAGCGATCCGCTCATCAAGCATGCGATGCCGTTCGTCCATCTTGAAGGACCGCATATCGCGCCGGAGGACGGTCCACGCGGCGCGCATCCGGCCGAACATGTGAGGCCGCCGAGCCTCGACGAGTTCGACGCGTGGCAAGCCGCCAGCGGCAGCCTCATCGGCCTCGCGACAATGTCGCCGCACTGGCCAAAAACGGAAGCATATGTACGTGGCCTTCGGACGCGCGGTGTTCACGTTGCGCTTGGCCATACCAATGCGACGCCGGATCAGATCTCCGCTGCTGTTGCCGCGGGCGCAATGTTGTCGACGCATCTTGGCAATGGCATCGCAGCCACGCTGCCGCGACATCCCAAYCCGATCTGGTCTCAACTGGCCGAAGACAGGCTGTGGGCGAGCTTCATCGCCGATGGCCATCACCTCCCTCCTGAGACCTTCAAAGCCATGCTGCGTGCAAAGGGACTGGAGCGATCGATCCTGGTGTCGGACGCCGCCGCGCTCGCGGGGTGCACGCCTGGAATCTATGACGCGCCGATCGGCGGCAAGGTCGAACTGAAGGCGAACGGCCGGCTGGAAGTCGTCGGCACGTCCTTCCTGGCGGGCGCGGCCGTCAGCCTCAAGTTCGGAATAGCCATGGCAAGGCGCATGGCCGGATTGACCCTGGAAGAGGCGCTGAGGCTCGCAACCATCAATCCGCGCCTGCTGTTCAACCTTCCCGCGCTGACGGTGGGAGCACCGGCCGATCTGCTGCGATTCCGTCTCGGCGAGGATGGCTCTCTTGTGCCTGAGACGGTTTACGTCGCGGGCCGGCCTTACCCGCTCACCCCCTGAGGAATGAGACATGAACTGGCTTCGCATCGGGTTGATCGGCCCAGGGGCAATCGGTGAAACGCACGCGCGGGCGATACGAGCGCTCGACGAAACCGTCTTGTCGGCGATCGCCGGCGGCACGCCCGAGCAGATTGCAGCGTGCACGAACGGCGAACCTGTTCCGACATTCGCAACCACCGAGGCGATGCTCGCAAGTGCCGAGATCGACGCGGTCGTGGTCTGCACCCCGAGCGGCGCGCATCATGACGTCGCGCTTGCTGCGATCGAGGCCGGACGGCACGTGCTCGTCGAAAAGCCGCTCTGCGTCGATCCGGCCGAGGCCGCATCGCTGGTCCGCGCGGCCGCGCGCTCGCAACTGACGTGCGGCGTTGTTTCGCAGCGCCGTCTCGAACCGCAACACCAGGCGATCAAGGCTCTGCTCGACGCAGGTCATCTCGGACAGGCGCGCCTGATCGAGACGGCGATCCATTGGTACCGCTCCGACGCATACTACGCGGAGAAGCCGTGGCGCAGCGAAGCGGAGCACGGCGGAGGCTCGCTGTTCAATCAGGGCGTTCACAATCTCGACCTGATGCTTTGGTTGTTCGGGACTGTGGACAGTGTTCAGGGCAAGATGGCAACGCTCGGGCACACACACGCCGTCGAGGACACGACAGCGGCGCTGCTCTCCTTCGCGTCCGGCGCGCTCGGCGTGATCGTGACGAGCACGGCACTGCCTCCGGGACGGCCGGCCATGCTTCGGCTGTTCACGGACCGCGGCAGTTGTGAACTCGGAAACGACAGCATCGTCCGCTGGGATTTTCCCGGCGTCGCGGAGCCGCCAAGTGCGGCCGGAGTTGGCAGCGCCGCCAGCGATCCCAAGGCCATCGGGATCGAAGGACATATCGCGCAATGGCGCGACTTCGCTCAAGCCGTCCGGGAGCGACGGTCACCCGCGAGCTCGTTCAGGGACGGATTCGAAGCTGCGAGATTGGTCGACGCCATCTATCGATCGGCCTCGGAAGGTCGGGCCATCAGCCCCAACGAAATCGCAGCTGAGGTCATTCATGCCGACGAGTAACTCCGAGACGCTCGACATCGCCATCATTGGCGCGGCCCACCCACACGTCGAATATGTACTTTCGGAGATTACGAACCGAACCGACGTCAGGGTCGTGGCCATCGCCGATCATGACGCGGCGCGACGCGCCGAGCTCGAACGACGCACGATGGCGCCCGGCTACGCCGATCCACATGCGCTTTTGGACGCGCATCGGGTTCGAGCCGCAGCGGTCTTCACCGAATTCGGCCTCCGCGCTCCGATCGTGGCCGAACTCTTGCGCCGCGGCATCTTCGCGATCGCCGACAAGCCGATGGCGGTGACCCTGCCCCAACTCGCAGCAATCGAGGAAACTCTCGCCGGGCGCAATTTGCTGACGCTTCTGCTGGAAAAACGCTTTTATCCGGTCACCCTCGCGCTCCGCCCGATCATCGACAGCGGCGAACTTGGAGACGTCGTATCCATCACCGCAACCGGGCCGCACAAGCTCGTCCCGAGCCGTCGTCCCGCGTGGATGTTCGAACCATCGACCTATGGCGGCATCCTCGCCGACCTCACGGTTCACGACATCGATCTCGCACTTTGGCTGACGGGATATACCAGCGGTACGGTCAGCGGCTGGATATCACCGATCGCGGCTGCCGGCACGACGGACTTTCCCGCGCTGGGACGCGCCATCCTCGCCTGCGACGGCGGCCCGCAATTCGCGATCGAAGTCGACTGGATCCAGCCCGAAGCTTCGCCACGGCATGGCGACTATGCCATGCGGATTTCCGGGACAAAGGGGCGCGCAGACGTTCTATTCGCTGAAAACAAATTGCTCGTCGAGACGGCGACGAGACCCCTGCGCGAAGTCGACCTGCCCGCGGGCGTCTCGCCTGCCGGCTTCGTCTTCGATCATCTCGCCCGTGGCGAGACCTTGCAAATTCCAGCAAATGAAGCCCTGCGGGCCACGCGCATCGCGATACTCGCTCAGGAGAGTGCGGCAAATGGCGGCAAGCCGATGCGATGGAGTTGAGATTCCTCGCGGGCAGGCAGAAATACCACCCAGCTTATGAGTTCTCGGGCGGAATGCGCCTGCGCGTCGACCTGTCGATCTCGTCGATGCGGATGTAGTGCTGGCCGGCGTCGTTCCAGATCTCAACGCAATAGTCGCGCTCTTTGACGAGACAGCGCCAACAAGAACATCTCGCAAACATCCTCGAGTCGTCGCACCGTGCGACGTCTGACCACGAAAAGCGTCGCACGAGACGCGCTTTGTTCCAGGGCCCGAAGTGGAAAAACCCTGCGCTAGCGGGGCTTTGGGATGGTGGGCGCACCAGGGCTCGAACCTGGGACCCGCTGATTAAGAGACGTATGATTTCTCTGTAAGATCAAGGGCCATTCCGACAAACGCCTCGTTGAACGTGCATTGAACCCACAATTGGATTTCCATTTGTCGGAATGGCCCGGCAGCAAATGCGCGCACCTCGCGAGAACCTACAAGATGAGGCGTCGGGGGTTCGAGTCAGGACACCGCTACCGCCCTTCCCCATACGACACAAATCTGCGCTATTTCCTCCGATCGCCCGCCTAAAATCAGAAACTTGTCGAACGGCAGGTTCAAATCGGGGAGGCGCAACCACCGATACCGACATTCGGTTCAAGTTGCGATCTAACCGAAGCCCGCCTGCCTCTCGAACGCGGTGGCCACCCTCTAAGTTATTGATTTTACTGCTCGCTACAGGCTTTTCCGTCACGCTGTGTTCACGGTCGTTTCACCAATTCGTTGAGGCGTTCTTAACGAGACCGTGCCCAGTGGGGCGGGATAGCACCTGCCTCAGTCGAAAAAGACGTCGGTGCGCTGTGACGTAAGAGCCCGTTGCCCGGAGCCCAGTTCGAGATCGCACGATATGTCCACCTGCACGAAACGAGGCCGCTGCTCCACGAGCGTCAATTGCGCCCGCAACCTGAACACATCGCCGGGGCGCACAGGATAGCGAAACCGAACCATACGGAGAGCCGCCTCACGGCTTTGCGCGGCACCTATGACGACATATGCCTCCTGCAAGAGAGCCGGCACGAGCGCCAGAAGCAGTTGGCCGGGCACGATTGTCGTCCCTCCGTCCAGTTCGCGCCGGGCGCGCTCCGTATCGGTATGTACCCAGTTCCGATCACCCGTCAGCGCGACGAACTGGTCGACCTCATCCTGCGTCACCCATCGCCAGCCGCCGGGAGCAAGCTCGGTGCCCACCAAGGCGGCGAGATCGATCGCCCGCTCGACGCGAAGTGCACCCGCGTCTGACGGCGGATCGGAGCCTGGTGGCATTTGAATCATCCCGGGCCGTCCTTCTCTTCAGATCGTCGCAAGTAGGGTGCTGCCGAGCCCGCCCGCGGCCGCGATCGCCGCCAGCCCGATCGCACCGGATGATTCCGATTGCATTTCATGCCACAGACGCACGGCCAGGATTGCACCCGATGCACCGATCGGATGACCACGTGCGAGTCCGCCGCCGCCACGGTTGAGCGCCGATTCCTGCGCCCCGATGCCGTCGACGCAGGCAATCGCTTGAGCGGCAAAGGCCTCCATGATCTCGGCCAGGGCAATCCGCGCCGGCGCGATCCGTTCCACTGTGAGGAGGCGATCAGCCGCCGCAATCGGCGCCTCGCCGGGCATGGCCGGGTCGCCGCCGCGGCGGGTCGCCGATATGATCCGCAAGGCCCGCTTCGCGTTGAGCCGTCGGGCCATCGTCTCGGAGACCACCAGCAGGGCTGCTGCCGCGTCGGCTTCGACCGCCACCGTCGCGCGCGTCACGCCGAACGCAGCGTCGCCCGCAAGCGGCACCAGGCGTGCGCAGGTCGCCCCCTTCAGGACGCGAGGAAAGGCATCGTGCGCCAGGCCGGCGAGCGGCACGATCTCCGCCGCGCCGGGCGGATTTTGCAGCGCCTTGCGATGGCTTGYGATCGCAAATTCATCCTGCCGTGCACGCGAAATGCCGAACCTTTCAGCCAGCGTCGCGGCGGCGGCGATCATGTCCGGATCGCGCTCCGGCCAAGGCGTGAACGGAGGACGATCGTAGGGTTGCGGCGCCTCGTCGGCGCGACGCGGCCGCCGCGCGCGCAATGGCGCGCGGCTGAAACTTTCGACACCACCGGCGATGACGGCATCCGCTCCTCCACTCACGATGCGCTCGGCAGCGAGCATGATCGCGTCGAGGCCACCGCAGCACTGGCTGTCGATGGTCAGCGCCGGAACGTGATCGGGGAGACCCGCCCGCAGCGCGGCGAGCCGCGCCGGGTTTCCACCGCCATACAACGCGTTCCCGAAGATCACGTCGTCGATCGCCTCCGCCGCGATGCCCGTGTCGGCCAGCACGGCCCGGATTGGCGCCGCGCCAAGCTCGTCGGCCTCCACCGCCTTGAACGCGCCACCCCGAGGGGCGACCGCCGTGCGGCGCGCTGCGACGAGATATGCGACACTCATTGCAGCAACTCGCAGGCGCCGGAGTCCCAGAGTTGCCGCAGCGCGTGGAAATCGGTCTTGCCGGACGAGGTCATCGGCCAGTGTGACGGCACGGCAAAACGGCGCGGGATCTTGTAGAGCGGCAAGCTCAGGCGGGCGTGGCCGATCAGATCGGACAACGCTATGCCCGCATCCGGGCCGAGTCTAAGCAGCGCCACCAGCCGCTCGCCCCGACGTTCGTCGATGACACCCAGAACGCCCGCCGCAATCACGGCAGGATGTCCCTCGAGCACGCGCTCAATCTCCTCCGGATGCACATTCTTTCCCGCCGTGATGATCATGCGGCTGGYACGGCCGGCGAGCCGCAGGAAGCCACGCTCGTCGAGCATGCCGATGTCGCCGACCGACACCGCGTCGCCATGACGAGGCAGCAGCATTTCGCTTCCGCAGGCATACTCCATGAAGAGGAAAGGACTTGACACAAACACCTGGCCCGTTTCTCCGGGCGGGAGACATTGTCCGAGATGGTCGCGGATGGAGAGACTGACATCTGCGAATGGACGCCCCACAGAGTCTGGCGGGACATCCTCATCGTCCTTCGCCACGGTCACGAAGCTCAACTCGGAGGCGCCGTAGAACTCGGCAAAACGCGCCGCCGGAAATTGCCGTCGCAACTCGGCAAGCGCGCGACATTGCCATTTGGCGCCGGACGACAGCATCCACCGCACGCTTGCGAATGGCGGCAGGCCATCGCGCATGGCGGCCTCGATCATCATTTCGAGTTGGGTCGGCACGCCGTAAATCACGCTTACCTCGTGGACCGCGATCAGACGGTTGACGAGATTGGGCCGGAATTGCCGACAGAGAATGACGGTCGCCCCGACATAGAGCGCGTGTGCAAGGCCATAGAGAAACAGCGAATGCGTCAACGAGCCCGGCGCGAGAACGATGTCGCCCGCGCCGATGTCGAATTCACGGTCACCCGCCCGGAAACTCTCGATCCACGATTGATGATGGCGGCGATATCCCTTCGGCGTTCCGGTCGATCCCGAGGTGAAACCGACATAGAACGGCGTCAGCGGATCGGGCTCGGCAACTGCCGCGGACGCCGGACCGGCGCCAATGACGTCCGCGACCGACTCGAACGGGCCGTGAGGATCGACAATCGCCAGCACTTCCGCCTCGCCGACCAATGTTGCATCGCCACTCACGACTATTCCCGGTGCCAGCGCCGTGATCGCGAGCCGCGCCGTCTCCGCCGGCCAGGACGGGTCGAGAATCTGCGCTTCCCGCCCCGCGCGGCAGGCAGCGAGAAACAGCAGCACGAGTGCCGGCCCGTTCGGCAGATGCAAGGCGACGCCGCGACCCGCCGGCACCACCTTCGCCAAATGCCCGGCCAGACGGTCCACGGCCTGATCGAGATCTTTCCAACTCACGGCATGGTTATCACAAACGATGGCCAGCCGGTCCGGCGTCTCGCGGGCATGCCGCGACAGCGTTGCAGTAATGGTGGAGGCCGTGGTCATGGACGGCTGACGATTGCGGCTGGATAGCTCCGGTGCGACGCCTCCGCCACAAACGCGGTGGCCAGCGCCTTCAAGAGATCGCCGGGCACGAATATCGCGATTGCAGCCAGGGCCTGCGGCAAACTCATCCTTGCCATCGCCATCAAGCCAAGAATACCGCAGGCATATTCCACCACGATGCCGCCCGCGATCGCCGCAATGAGCGCCGCCGCGAATACCGGCAGGGTCTTCAGCCGCGCCATCACGAGACCCGACACAAAGGCCGCGGGAGCCCAGCCCAGCAGGAAGCCGAGCGACGGTCCGAAGAGCACGCCGAGGCCGCCGCGTCCGCCCGACAGCAGCGGCGCTCCGAGCAGCACCACGAACAGAAACAGCAGCACCGCCAGCGCGCCATGGCGAGGGCCGAGGATAATCCCGGCCAGCATGACGCCGAGCGTCTGGGCCGTGATCGGCACACCCATGGCGATCGGTAAGACGATGCTCGGCACCATGCCAAGTGCCGCGATGACGGCGGCAAGCAAAGCGATACGAACGATAGCGCGGGACTCCACGGGTATGTCTCCTACAATTTGGATGAGTGACGATCAGCGATGGATCGGCCGAAACCGCGTGCATCGAGCGCTTCCGCGACGCGGTCGGCAAGCTGGAGAATGTCGGCGACCAAGGCGGCCACCAGCCGAAGCGGAACGCGCCGGCACGTGCGCGCCTTCCAGGCCTCTTCGCGCGCGCGCCACCGGGTCATCAGGACGGGTACGAAACGCAGGACAAGCGCCACGGCGAGCGCCATCTTGCGCGGATTGACGCCAAACGGGCGTAGCAAGCTGAGCACTGGTGCCAGCACTTCCATCAGCGCGCTCATCGTGGTGGTCATGCTGACGAGATCGGCGAGCAGAAGCATCGCCAGGAGCCGCATGGTGACGACGGCGCCGGCATTCCAACCACCCGACGCGGCCTGCACGCCGCCGACGACCATAAGCAGCGGCAGCAATGGGCGCAGCAAGCTGAGGCGCGCCATGCCAACCCGGCCGAGACCGGCATAGACCATGGCAATCATCGCCAATACGCCCGCCAGAATTCGCCAGTCGCCGACCGGCATCAGAAGGACACTGAGGAGGGCAAGGCCCGCAAGCTTGACGCCGGCCGGTACGCGGTGCAACCAGGTCTGTGGCGCGAGGCCGTCGGTCATCATGACGTTAGGGCGTCCCCTGCCCCAACGATCGTTGCATGAGCCCGATAGGCAGGCAGCACTTCGTCGGGTCGGCCGTCGAGACGGATGTGGCCCGCATCCAGCCAGATTATGCGATCGAACTCCGCGAGCAGCTCGAAATCATGAGACGCCATCACGACCCGCTGCGGAAGCGCCGTGATCCTGCGATACATCCGTAATCGTGTCGGCAAGTCGAGACTGGCGAACGGCTCGTCCATCAACAGGATCGACGGCTCTGTTGCGAGCAGCGCCAGGATGCAGACGAGCTGCTTCTGACCGCCGGACAATTCATTGACGTTGCGGTCCGCCCATTGGGCGCAGCCGTGCCGCTCGAGCAGCGCCATCGCCTGTTGCCGCGCCTGTGGCGCCGGTATGCCGCGCTCCGCCGGACCAAAAGCGACCTCCTCGACAACGGTGGGGAAAATGAGCTGGTGGTCGGGATTCTGAAACAGAAAGCCGACCTTTGCCGGAAGGTCTTTGCGGTGTCGTACCGTATCGAGCCCTGTCACCTCGACGCGCCCGCGAGTCGGCAGGAGCAACCCGTTCATCAGCCGCAACATTGTGCTCTTGCCTGAACCATTGTCACCAATCAGGCCTATCCGGCGCTCAGCTAGGCAAAGCTCGGGAATAGTAAGAACCTGACGGCCTGCGCGCCGAAATTGCACTTCTTCGAAGATGATCCCTTCAGCCGCCCCACGAAGGTGAGGACGGCCTGCGGGAGGCGCTTTGCGTCGGACAGCTTCTATCAAGACGATTCTTTCGCCTGTGCCGCGCTATGGAGTTGGCTGAAGTATCACGTTGTCGATAAGCCTTGTCGAGCCGACATAGGCCGCCACGCACAGTGCCGCGGGGCGGTGCAGCGGACTGACGGCGGGCTTGAGCGTGTCGCCGTCAACGAGCTCGAGGTACTGTAGCCGATCGACCGTTTCCAAATGCCTCTTTGCGATTGCGATCAGCTTGTCCACGTTCCGCTCTCCCAAGCGGAACTCCTCTGCTGCGGCAAACAGTCCACGACTGATGGCGAGGGCCCGCCC
>NZ_JBFUES010000012.1:0-22651 GCF_056403875.1 Bradyrhizobium sp. P2_E8 | reverse complement strand
AGTCGGTGAAGCTGACGGTTTTTCCGATCAGCCCGTCGGCCTGCGACAGCGATTGCGAAGACAGCAGCGCATCCAGCTTGGTGTTGGTCTGCATGGCCTGCTCGACCGTCGAGAGCTGGGCGAACTGGCTCATATATTGCGAGGTATCCATCGGATTGGTCGGATCCTGGTTCTTCATCTCGGCGACGAGAAGCTGAAGAAAGGTATTGTAGTCGACGCTGTTGCTCGACGTGGACGTCGTGGAGCTGGTCGAACTGGACGACTTGCTGGTGCTGTCGGTCGCGCTGGTAACGTTCATCTAGCCTCTCCGCTGTCAGGCAGCCTCGAATGGGATGTCGGTGGCGACGCCGGCCAGGATGGCCTGCTCCACCGGGAACAGCGCCCGGATCCGCTTGAGCGCTTCGAAGTAACGGGTTGCCCCGACCAGCTCGTCGATCGCGACAAGCCCTTCCAGCATCTCGCGGCTTTCGCACACCGCGACCAGGGCCGCGTGGTGCTGGCCGTAGAGCGCCGCGGCATCGCTGACATCGGTCGGGTTCATCAGCATGAGCTGGACGATGAAATAGAGCTGCCGCATCGCCGTGGTGGCGTCGGAGGCCTGCATGATCTGCCCTTCGAGCAGAAACATCACGTCGTTGACGAGCTCGACGGAGACCTTGCGGTCCACGCGCAGCACCGCGCCGTTGATGTAAATCCGTTCGCCCGCCCGCAAGGAGATCTTCATTAAAGAGCGTCTCGGATCAAGCGGTTGATTTCGATGAGCTGCGTCACGTCGCCCGACCTCTCCTCGCGAAGGCGATCCGCCTCCTTGACGACCCACAAGCCGATCGAAATGATGTCGGCGCGCAGCTTGTCCGGGAGTCCGTTTTCCGGGTGCGCGAGATCCTCGATGAAGATCGTCCACAGCCGGCGCACATAGAGCAGGCTCTCGACCAGATCCTCGAAACTGAAGCGCCCTTTCTGGATCCGCTCGAGCCGGTCGATGCCGAGGCTGAGCGCCTGTCGCTCGCGGCCTCTGGCCTCATAGCCGCTCTCGTCAACGACCGCTTCATAGGCTTCAAACGTCATCAGTACCACTCTGCGCAGGAAACTGGATAACAAGACAAAGGGTGCGAACCTTGCAAATGAACGTGGCTCAGAGATAGTTGATGAGGCTGATCTTCTGGAGCTGCGAGGTCAGCGCCAGCGCCGTCTGGATCTGGGTCTGCAAGGTGTTGACCCGGACCGCGGCTTCCGCCGGATCGACCTTCTCCATACCGACGATCTGATTGTTGAGAATGTCCTGCTGCGCCTTGAGCTTGTCGTTTGCGGAGGTGATGCGCTGCTGGACCGTGCCGACGCTGCCGCCGAGCGTAGCAAGATCCGTGATGGCGTTACCAACGAGGCCGATGGCCTTGTCAACGACGACCTGGAACGTCTCTTGGCTCAGTTTCGCGTTCCCGAGATCCGCCATCATGGTGTAAGCCTCGGCGAGCCTGCGGAAGCCGATCTGGTTGGCGCTAACGGACGTATCGGCGATCTCGGTCGTGGAAATACGGCTTTGCATGACCTGGTCGGTGGCCGATGACCAGTTGGTGTTCCAGGCCGGGCTCGCGAACTCGGCATCGAAGGTGGTGTTGAGAAAGGTCTGCATCTGGGTCGCGGTAATGCTGCTGACGCTCGCTGAGGATTGCGAGAAGCCGAAGGCCGCAAGGAAGTCGGCGTCGACCTGGTTCTTGCTGGCCGAGCCCGCGGTGTAGGTCGTGATCGGCGTGTTCTGCGTGTTGATGCCCGAGAAAAGATACGAGCCGTTGTACGAGACGTTCAGCGCGCCGATCAGGTCCTGGAGGTTGGAGGACGCAGGCGGCAGAATGATCCGCCCGCCGCCGTCGGTACTGCGGGCCGCGATCAGATCCTTGAGGAAGTCCGTTGCGGTCTTGCCGAGCTGGGTGATCCGGGTTTGCGTCGTGTCGAGGCGTCCCGAGACGAGCTCGTTGGTATCGACGAGCTGATCGGCGAAGCCCCAGTCCGCCCGCAGGGTGAGGTCGCTTCCGGTCGTGGCACCAAGCTCGAGGCCAACATCGGCGAAACGGCTGGTGGTCGCCTCCTTCGACGCCTTGCTCAGCGCAGCCTGGTTGTTCGTGATCGAGGACCTCAACGACGAAGACAGCATCAAGGTCGAGATGTAGTTCGCGCTCATCATGGCTTAATTCCCCACGGCGGCCAGCAGGCTCTGCAACATTTCGTCGACGGTCGAGATGATCTTCGACGAGGCCGAATAGGTGCGCTCGACCTGAAGCATCAAGGACATCTCGTCGTCCATGTTGACGCCGCTGACGTTGGACAGCGCCGCGGTGCTGCGGTCGAGCAGCGTTTTCTGGTAGCTGACGTTGGAGTCCGCGGTCTTGCGCTGGTTTTCGATCCAGCTCGTCGACGACGACGCGAAGTCGATCAAGCTGCCACTCGGCTTGCCTTGCGTGGTTGCATCGAACGGCTGCGACGCATCCATGTTGCCGATGAGCTGCTGTAGCCGGACCGAGTAGCCAGCGTTGCCGGCGGTGTTGTATCGATAAGCCGGGTTGCCGCTGATCGCGCCGTCGCGCAGCAGGTTCGGGTTGCCGCCCAAGGCCGGATCGACGGAGGCGGCGACCGTAATCGAGCCGGCGAGACCGACCGATACCGTCGCACTCGCTGGCATCGCCGGCGCGCCGGGATATGTGAACAGGCCGGGCCTGTCGGCCAGGGTCGGGACGGGTGACTGGTCGCTTTCCTTGAACGCATTGATCAAACCGCGCGCGACTTCGTCGAGCTGGCTCTGGTATGTGACCGTATCATTGTCGCGCAACTGGGCGAGGCCCGCGAGCTTGCCCGACTTCAGCGGCATCACGGAATTGGCGCCGGTCACCGGCACACCGTCGATATAGACCGCGTTGCCCGTGGTGCCGGGCGTATAGACGTTGGTCGCGGTGAAGCTCACCGTTCGCGCCGACTTGTCGAACAGCACGACGCCGCTGTCGGTGTAGAGCGCCGCGTCGCCGTTAGGTCGGAGCGACATGGTGACGCCGAGTTCCTGCGACAGCTGCGAGACAATGTTGTCGCGCTGATCGAGATAGTCGGTGATGTCGTCGCCGGAGACCGTGCCCTTCATGATCTCGGTGTTCACGGTCTGGAACTGGGTGAGCAGCTGATTGATGTTTTGAACCGACGTTTTCATGTCGGCATCCGCGCCCTCACGAACCGACTGCACGGTCTGGGTCGCCTGATTGAGCGCGGTCGCCATGTCCTTGGCGGACGTGACCGCCGCCTGCGCCAGCGTGGTGTTGTCCGGGGCGTTGGCATACTGCTGCAGCGCCTTCTTCAGCGCATTGAGCTGCGCCGTCGGCGACTGGTCGAGCTCCGTATCGTCCACCGTGGCAGATGCGATCTTCTGGAGCCCGTCATAGATCGCGTTCTGCTTGGCCGACGACGAGGTCGCGACCAAGACGTTGTTGTAGAGACCCGAGCTGGCGGCGCGCTGGATCGCCGCCACATAGACGCCGGCCCCGGGGAGGTTGTCCAGCACGGCAATCTTGCGCGAATAGCCGGCTGCGCTGGCACCGGCAATGTTGCGCGAGATGGTCGAGGACTGGATACCCGACGCCATGAGCGAAGCGCGGGCGGAGTCGAGAGCGGCGGTAAGGGACATGATTTGCTCTGGCCCAGGATGAGCGCTTGAGGATTCAGCGCTTCAGGTTGACGACGACGTCCAGAAGGTCGGAGCCGGTCTGGAACGTTTTCGAGTTCGCAGTGAAGCCGCGCTGCGCCTCGATCATCCCGGTGAGTTCGTCCGCGAGATCGACGTTGGAATCTTCCAGGGCGCTGGACTGGACCGTACCGAGCCCGCCGGTGCCGGCATTCGCGACCTGCGCATTGCCTGAATTCATGTTGGTCGAATAGACGTTGCCCGGCTCCGGCGTCAGATTGTCCGGGCTCGCGACGTCGGCGAGCATGATCGTAGAGAGCGTCAGCTGCTGCCCGTTCTTGAGGGTGGCTGTCACGTGACCCGCGTCGTCGACATTGACCTTGTCGATGGCCGAGGGGACGCTGCCGTTGACGGTGGCCTTGAAGCTGAAGTCGGTGCCGACCTGCGTCATGTTCGACAGGTTCATGGTGAGCGCCGCGCCGCCGGGGACGGTTACGGTGAGACCCGTCGGGCTCGCGGCGGCCAGCGCACCTTTTCCGACCGCCGTGGTATCGAAGGTGAAGGTGGTTGCGGCAGCGAGTGAGGCACCGGTCGCGGAGTTGTAGAGCTGCACCTGCCAGGTGTCCGAGCCGGCAGCCGTCGCGGTGTGGGACATATACACGTCGAGCGTAACGGCCTGGCCGATATTGTTGTAGGCCACGATCGAGCTTTTCGATGAATATGACGCCGGACCCGGCGGGCCGGCAATGACAGCCGCCTTCGGATCCAGATTGCCGGTCGTGAGCGTTCCCGCCGTCGACGGCACGGGCACCTGCGAGACCTGCGCGACGTTCACGATCTGCATTCCCGAGAGGCTGTTCTGCGAGAAATTGGTCACGAGGCCGGGCTGTCCCAGAAGGTAGAAGCCGGCCGCGTTGACCAGATTGCCCTGGGCGTCCGGCACGAACGAGCCGGCTCGCGTCAGAAACTGCTGCGTATTGTTGGCGTTCGACACCACGAAGAAGCCGTTGCCCTGGACGCGGAGGTCCGTGGTCGACGTGGTGAACTGCGTATGTCCCTGGTCGCTGATGGCGTAGCGAACGGTCGTCTCGACGGCGCCGGAATCGTAATTGCCCGATCCGCTCTTCAGGATCAGCGAGGAGAATTCGGTGGAAGCCCGCTTGTAACCGGTCGTGTTGACGTTCGCGATGTTGTCCGAGACCGTCGACAGCTTGTTGGACTGCGCAGACATGCCGGAAACGCCGGTGCGCATAACACCATACAGGCTCATGGATTGGGCTCCTTTGGTAGGTTGCAGTTACAATGAGGGTTCTTGCTTGCGCGGGGCTGATGATCGGGAACCATGCACAACTTCCTGTTGTCAGGTTGTCTTCGGCTGACAGAAGGATCGCGCCTTGTCGGTCCACGCGCCGAAGCCGCTCGAGACGAGGTGAGCCACGATGTGACAGACATAGCGCTTCTGCGCCGGCTGGTTGTTCGGGCCTGCGTTGTATCGGGCGACCGCCATGGTCCAGCTTCCCTCGCGCTGCTTCAGTTCCTTCAGGAAGCGTGCGGCGTAGTCGACGTTCTTCGCGGGGTCGAACATCGCACGCACCGAAGCGAACTTGTCGCCGTGATAATAGTGGTTGATCTGCATGCAGCCGAGGTCGATCAGCTTGATGCCCTTGCTGCGCATCGCCTCGAAATTCGCGATCGCGTCGTTCATGTCCTTGGCGAACACGGTCTGGCCGTCGGCGCCGAGCGCGTAAGGGTGGAGCGAACCGCGCCGTCCGGTCTCGGTGAGGCCGACCGCATAGAGAATGCCGAGCGGAATCCCGTGCTGCTGGGACGCACGCGCCATCTCGCGCTCGCAGGGGCGCGCGCCGTCGGCGGCCGCCTCGGCGGCGCCGGCGTTACAGATAAACAGGGCCGCGACGAATCTGCGGCGCCACGTCCTGGTCATGACGCGTCTCCTGGTTGGACTGGCGCTCCTGCCGGGCCTGTCTCGCATCGCCGTCCGATTGTCCCGACGACGTGCCGGCGCCGTCGAACGTGCCTTGCGACTGTGACGAGGGCTGTTGCTGGCCCGAGAACTGCGGCTGCGACTGGCCGGAGCCGCTCTGGAATCCGTCCAGCGAGCCGTGCTGCACGGGCGCGACGTCGGCGACATAGCCGGCCGACTGCATCAGCTCGCGGATCGAGTCGCGCTGCTGGTCCAGCATCTGGCTCGTGTCCTTGCGTTCGGCCGCGAGATGGATGGAGACCTCCGAGCCGACGAGGCGGAGGCGCACGGTGACATTGCCGAGCGACGGCGGTTCGAGGCTGACGGTCAGGATCTTGAGCGGCTGGTCCGGCGCATTGGTCTGGGACGTCGCGAGATCGGGGGCTGCGGACGCCGCCGGCGCCGAGGATTCCTTCAGCTCGGTAACCACCGCGTTGGCGACCTGTTGCGGCGCGTTGAACTGCGCCGGGGGCAGATGGGTCTCCTGCTGGACCACGGTGACCTTGGTCGCCTCGGGCAAAGCGTCCCGGGTCGAAGCCTTGACGGCGCGTTCGACATTGGCCGTGACGGCCTCGAAGCCCGGCGTCGCGGGCATTGCTTTTGACGAACTCTCGTTGCCCTGCGGCGCGGCGGCCGCCACCTGCGAAGCCGCGGCCTGTGAGCGCGCGCCTGTCGGACCGGCAGGGGGCGGCGCGGAATCGGCGATGGCGACCTTCGCCATGCCCGTCGCCTGAACCTCGCCCTTCGTCGTGGAGGAGCGCTCGTCGCGCGCGGGCGCGTCCTTCCTGTCCCCAGCCGGTGACGGCACCTGCAGCTTCACGGCCGGCACGGCGGCGAGCTCCTGTCCGACGATCGCGGGAATGCTCGGCCGGCTCGAAACGTCCGCCTTCGCGGCCTGGTCGACCGGACCTTGCGTCTCCGACGACTCGTCGGTGTCCTGGTCGGACGACTTGTGACTGGACTTGGCGTCGTCGGCCGCCTCGGTGCGTTCGTTTACCGCCTCGTCCTTTCCGGCCGGATGCGCGAGGTGCGTGCGCAGCGTTCCGGCCTTCACGGTCGTATCGCCGCCTTCGTCTTTGAGCGCCCGCTTGGCCAGGTTCGAGACGGTGTGGAGCAGATCGTTGAACGACGAATCCGCATGCGATTTTGCCCCGGCGCTCTTCGCCGCGCGCGACGTCCCGCGCATATTGAGGCTCTCGGCGAGCCCCGAAAAATGTCCGGCGGTTCCGCTGAGCTTGGTCATGGGCGGCGATCCCTGGTGAGAAGTTCGAGTTCGCCGAGCTCCTTCCGCGCACGCGCGAGAGCCGCGGTCGATGAGGCGAGGTCGAGACGCGCCGGCGTGACCGGAGGCTTGTCGGCGGTGGCGGCAGATCCGCCCGCGAACGGTTTGCGAACATCGAGCGCGAGCTGGACCGTTGCATTCAGCAGGGGAACGTCGCGCTCGGGCAGCTTCGACCGGTCGAGCGCCTTCAGCTCGGCGAGACCGCCGTCATATTCGTCGGTGAGCACCCGCGAGGCGCCACGGAAGAAATGCGCACGCTCGCGCTCCGCCGAGGCGTCGGCGCTGAGCGTCAGCGCCCGCTCGCCGGCAAGCCGGGTCACGGCCATCCGTCCACGCACCATCGCACTGCGCGCGATCACGAGATAAAGCTTGAGGCGGCTACTGCGATCGATCTGCTCCAGCATGGTGACGATCCGCGCAAAGCGGCGCTCGTCGAGAGCGAGGCTCGATTGCGTCAGGCCGGTGGAGAAGCGCTGCCAGAAATCGCCGGCATAGACCGAGTTGCGGTAGTGGCGGATATAGGCCAGCGTCAGGAACTCGAACTTGTCGAAATCCTCGGCCTGCCCGACCAGCAGGATCTCGCGCCGCAGCGCCGCCTCCTCCACCAGCGTGCCGGGCAGGAGCAGGCGCGCGTCGTCCAGACGCTCGATCGCGAGCGAGGCCTCGGTGCGGGCAAACAGCGCGCCCTGGACCAGCGCGACCTGTCCGCCCAGACCCGACGGAATCGTCCTGGGCTTGACGTCCTTGAGCAGCTCGCGCGCTTCCTCTTGCCGGCCCTCGACATAGGCGAGCGCGCCGTCGAACAGCCGTCCGTCGACGTTCATCTTGTCGCGCGGCAGCTTGCGGACCAGTTGCGGAGCGCCGCCGCTGAGCAGGTAGATGACGACGGCCTGGCTGTTCTGCGGGTTGCTCCACACGCTCGCATCGGCGGCGAGAAATTTCTCGCCGATCTGCCGGATCAGCGCGATGTGGCCGCCATGCGCCGCGGTGTCGCCGTTGGCGATGCCGTCCTGCACGGCCTGCAATGCGYGCACGAGCTCATAGGGTTCACCCGATGTCGACGCCGGAGCCGGCGCCGGATCGGCAAGCGCGCGTGCCGCCGCGAACGGCAGCAGCACCAGCAGGGCGGCACGGAGGAGCGGCCTGATCAAGGGCGCTTCTCCCGGATCAGGATCTCGATCCGGCGATTTTGCGCAGCCGCCGGGTCGTTCGGAAGTTTCGGCCGCCGGTCGGCGTAGCCTTCGACATGCTCGATCCGCTGCGCATCGACGCCGGAGCGGACCAGCATGTAATAGGCCATCTGCGCACGTGCCGTCGACAGCCGCCAATTGTCGTAGGTTTCCGACTTGTACGGCCGATTGTCAGTGTGGCCGCGGACGATGATCATGCCCTGGCGTTTCATCAGCAGCGGCCCGATCTTGTCGATCACGCGGATGAGCTCGGGCCGCGGTTCGGCCGAGCCGACCGCGAACATGCCGAAGCTCGCATCGTCGGTCAGGCTGACCAGCAGACCTTCCTCGACCTGACGCACCTCGGCCGCCGGTCCCGCGCCCGCCTTGATGTCCGACAGCGCATCCGCGATCGCGGACTGAAGCTGCTTGACGGTCGGCTGCTGCGTTTGCGCGGCGTCGCGCGGTTCGGAATCCTTCGACGTATCGCCGGGGCGCCCTTGCGCAGCGGCACTGGCCTGAGCACCCGGCTGCGCGTTCGCCTGCGCGCTGCCTTCGCGCGAAGACTGCGACGGCGCGGGTCCGGGCGGCAGCAGGGGCGACAGGCTTGCGGACGACGCATCGGCGTTCGGCGCCACACTTCCACCGGCATCATCCGCCTTGGCACGGCGCGCCTGCGGCTCGCCCTGGCCCGTCCCGGCCGCGTTGTCGCGCGCGGACGCATTCGGCTTGGGCTCGCTGTCGATGAAGCGATCCGAATCCTTCGACGCCTGCGGCGCCAGTTTCCAATAGCCGGGATCAAAGGGATCGCGGTAGGCGTCGCCGCCCTTGAGGCCATCCTCTTCCGCGGACGTCAGCGCGCCGGCGCGGCGCTGGCCCGAGGCCTGGTTCGCGCTATTGGCGATCTCGGCAAGCGTCGCATAGGGATCGCGGAACAGAACCTTCTCTTCGAAGGAGGCAGGCTTCTCCGCCGTCGGCGAGTCTCCGCGACGTTCTTCGTTCGGCCCGGCCGGCTGACGCTTGCCGTCCTGGCCCTCGAACGAGGTCGGTTCCTTTTTGGAGAGATCCTTGAGGCCCTTCGGGGCGGGTGCGTTCTCCGCGAGCTTGATCGGATTGAAATAGCTCGCGACCACCTGCTTCTGGTCCTGGTTGAGCGCGTTGAGCAGCCACATGACCAGGAAGAACGCCATCATCGCGGTCATGAAGTCCGCATAGGCGATCTTCCATACGCCACCGTGATGCGCCTCCTCGGCGAACGCGCTGCGCCGGCGGACGATCACGAGCTCTTGCTTGACCTCCTCCATGGCGGGCTACCGGCGTGCCTCGTTCAGGCGCTCGCTCCAGGCCGCGATCTTCGTCTCGATCACGGTCTGGTCGGCGACGACGCGAACCTCGAAAGTCTCGGCGGCCTCGTACTCGATGCCCGTTCGCCGGGCCGTCTCGAGCTGCGTCTTCACCAGGTCAAGCAGTTCGCTCGGGCCGGTGATCTTGAACACCGGCACCGGCGAGTTGCCGGTCAGCGCCGCGATTTGCTCGACCAGCGACCCGATCGCCTTGTCGCGGACCGCATCGGCGAGGAACGGAAGCAATATTCGGGCAACGGAGCTCGCAATGTTGGTCTCGATCTCGCGGCAAGCCGCCTCGAAGCCGCTCACGATCGTGACCGCCTGCTGGTCGGACCATTTGGCCCGCTCCTCGCCGAGCCGGATCGCGCTGCGCACGCGTTCCTCGGCAACCCTGGCATCGCCTTCCGCAACGCCGGCGGCATGGCCGCGCCGGTAGGCATCGTCCAGGAGATTGGCCGGCGGGGCTTCCGTCGCGGGCGCCGGAGGCGGCGATTGAAACTGCGGCTGCGAATGAGCCTGAGGCTGCGGTTGAGGTTGCGGCTCGCGCCGGACCTCCTTCGGCCTGGTCAGCACGTCCTGGATCTTGGGCGGCGGAGGCGGCGGCGGTGACTTGACCCGGCCGTTCGCGTCGAACTGCGTCAGGAGTTTTCCGATTGCCGCGTTCATGCCGCCTCCTCGCGTCGCATCCAGTCTTTAAGGATCGCTGCTGCCTGGGCCTGATCAAGCCGGACGATCTGCTCCAGCCGCTTCTGCGGCGTGCGCTGCATCTTGCCTTCGAGGTCCTCGACGAGGTTGAGCTCGGGGTCCTGACTCTCGGCCAATGCAAGGGCTGTGGCAGCTTCAAGCTCAGCGGCCTCCGCCGCCTCGGTCTGCGCCTGCGCCGCGCGGTGGGTCAGGATGCCGTTGACCGCGGGGCGAAGGCCGAACCAGACCAGCATCGACGCCACGGCCAGGATCGTCACCGCGTTGATGACACTGCCGAGCTGCTTGTTGATCATCTCGACGAAGCTGATCGGCGGCACCGGCGCCAGTTCGCGCGAGCCTTCGATGAAGTCGACGGCCGTGACCTGGATCTGGTCGCCGCGCTGCTTGTCCAGTCCGCCGGCGGTCGCCGCGAGCTGGCTGATCTCGGCGAGCTTGCTGTCGACGATGGCCTGGTTGCTCTTGTCGCCGAGATCGGCGACGAGGCGCGCGCGGTTGATCAGCACGGCGATGAAGAGCTTCTTGACCAGATAGCCGTCGCTTACCGTCGTGGTGGTCTTGGACGACACCTCGAAATTGGTGACGTCCTCGCGGCGGGTCTTGTCCTCGCTGGAGTTCTTGCTGCCGCCGCCGTTCACCTGCTGATCGGGAAGGTTCTGCTGCACCGTGGTCGGCGTCGAGCGGTCCGCGTTCTGCGACGACTCCTTTTCGCGCACGTTCCGCACGGAACGCTCGGCGCGGCTCTCCGGATCGTAGACGGTCTCGTTGGTCTGCCGCTTGTCGGTGGAGAGCTGCGGCGCGACGCTCACCTCGAAATTGTCGAGACCCAGATACGGCGTCAGCGCCTTGCGGATGTTCTCCTGCACCATCCCGCCGACCGTCTTCTGGAGGCTCGCCATCTTGGTCGGCGCAGCGGTGGCCTCGTCCTCTTCGGCCAGCAGCATCGAGCCGTCGGCATCCAGCACCGTCACCTTGTCGCGGCTCATGCCGGGGATGGCGGCCGCGACGAGATGGCGGATCGACTGCGCCGTGCGCGCCTCGATCGCGCCGTCAGTGCGTAGCACGACCGACGCCGAGGGCGGCTGTTGCGTCGCGCGGAACGAGCCGCGCACCGGCATCACGATATGCACCCGCGCCGCCTTCACGCCCTTCATCAGCTGGACCGTGCGCGCGATCTCGCCTTCGAGGGCGCGCAGTTTCGTGACTTCCTGCATGAACGAGGTCAGGCCGAGCGAGCCGATCTTGTCGAACAGCTCGTAGCCGGAATTGGCGCTGGTCGGCAGCCCCTTCTCGGCGAGCAGCATCCGCGCCTGCATGGTCTGGCTCGGGCGCACCGAGACGGCGTCTCCGGCCGTATTGACGTCGAAGGCAATATTCTGCTCGCGCAGGGCAGCGCCCATGCGCGTCACATCTTCGCGGGAAAGGCCGGTATAGAGTGTCTCGAATTCAGGCCGGCTCAGATAATAGGCGCCGCCGACGACGGTGACGAGAACGGCAAAGCCGATCAATCCCAGGGCCATCAGGCGTCGCGGCCCAAGCTCCAGCAGATTGTTGAGCAGTTGCTGTATCTGCGCACGACTGAACAGCATGTGACCTCGTACCAATGCGAACATATGGGACACTCCGCTGCCAACCTTGTCTGAAGGTTGCGCAGGAACACGAATGTGTCGGTTCGCGGGCGAGGCGTTGTAATTTTACAAGAAGTCGGGGGACGCTATCGCGCGGATCGGCAACAGGTGCACGGCCGGACGCATCGCGGCGCGATCGGCTGCGGCGTGTTGCTTGAAATCTGGCGTCAGGAGATCGATTGCGGGCACATCTTGTGCCGTCATATCCGCCGTCATGGCGGAGACCGTGCTCCCTTGGGAGCACGGCCGATTTCGAAGCCGCGGCTTAGCGGAACAGCGACAGGATGCTCTGGCTGTTCGCGTTGGCGATCGAGAGCGCCTGAACGCCGAGCTGCTGCTGGGTTTGTAGCGCCTGCAGGCGCGTCGATTCCGCGTTCATATCGGCGTCGACGAGCTGGCCGACACCGCGGTCGACGGAGTCCATCAGGGTCTTGACGAATTCCGTGTTGGTCGCGAGGCGGTTCTTGACGGCACCGAGATTGGCGGCGGCCGATGCCACCGTGTTGATCGCAGTGGTGACCTGCGCAATGTAGGCATCGAGCGTGGCCTGGTTCGCCGCCGAGTCGGTCAGCGCACTGATGCTCATGTTGTCGACCGACGCGAAACCGGTCGTGCTGTTGCCGGTCACCGTATCCAGGATGCCGGTCTGGGTTGCGCCGCCGGTGGTGTAGAGCGCGTAGCTGGCGGTCGTCACGGTGATGGAGCCGATGGTGGGCGTACCGCCGACACGCGAGTACGACGACACGAGGTTGAAGCTCGTCGGCGTGGCCGAGGAACCGGTCGAGGTGTTGATGCTCAGCCAGTTGATGCCGTTGAAGGTCGCCGAGTTGGCCTTGAGCTTCATGTCCTGCTGGATCTGGGTGATGTCAGCCTGGATCTTGGTGCGGTCGATGCCGGCGGTCTTGGCTTCGACCAGCAGCGCCTGAAGCTTGGTCAGACCGCCGGTCTTGTCGCCGATAACCGAGGTCAGAGCGGTATATTCGGTGTCGACGGTCGCGGACGACAGACCGAGCGAGTCGGAGATGGCGGAGAGCGCGGCGTTGTCGGAACGCATCGACGTCGCGATCGACCAGTAGGCAGCGTTGTCCGAAGCGGTCGAGACACGCTGGCCGGTCGAGATCCGGTTCTGCGTGGTCGCGAGCTGCGAGCTGACGTTGCGGAGGGTCTGCAGCGCGGTCATTGCAGACGAGTTGGTGAGCAGACTAGAACCCATTTTGATGTCCCTTTGAAGATTGAATTGTGTTTGGGGGACATACCGGGCTTGCACCGGTACGACAGGGCGGCGTCATGCCTTTGGGCCGCGGAAATGCGGTGAAGGGCCCAACCTGTCGTAGCGGAGAGGTTACCCGCCGAAGCTTGTGCGAGGCTTGTGGCTCTGTGACCCCGCTGCAACAGCGGGGCAGGATCATGGCGTGGACGCAGCGTCACGCCAGACAAAAAAGGGCCGCGCTTCGCGAGAAGCGCGGCCCTCCCCCAGACGAGTTGAGGTTTAGCGGAACAGCGACAGGATGCTCTGGCTGCTGTTGTTGGCGATCGAGAGCGCCTGCACACCGAGCTGCTGCTGGACCTGGAGGGCCGCAAGGCGGGTGGACTCCTTGTTCATGTCGGCGTCGACGAGCTGGCCGATACCGCGGTCCACGGAGTCCATCAGGGACTGGACGAATTCCGTGTTGGTCGAGAGGCGGTTCTTGACGGCACCGAGATTGGCGGCGGCCGATGCCACCGAGTTGATCGCAGTGGTGACCTGCTTGATGTAGCCATCGAGCGTGGTCTGGTCAGCCGCCGAGTCGGTCAGCGCGCCGATGGCGATCGTGTCGACCGACGCAGCGGTCGAGCCGGTGCCGGTCACCGTGTCCAGGATGCCGGTCTTGGTTGCGCCGCCGGTGGTATAGAGCGCGTAGTTGGCGGTCGTCACGGTGATGGAGCCGATGGTGGGCGTACCGCCGACGCGCGAGTACGACGACACGAGGTTGAAGCTCGTCGGCGTGGCCGTGGACGAGCTCGAGGTGTCGATGCTCAGCCAGTTGATGCCGTTGAAGGTCGCCGCACCGGCTGTGGACTTCAGCTGCTGCTGGATCTGGGTTATGTCAGCCTGGATCTTGGTGCGATCAACACCGGCGGTCTTGGCTTCGACCAGCAGCGCCTGGAGCTTGGTCAGACCGGAGGTGCTATCGCCGATAGCCGTGGTCAGAGCGGTGTATTCGGTGTCGACGGTCGCGGCCGACAGACCGAGCGAGTCGGAGACCGCAGCGAGCGCGGCGTTGTCGGAGCGCATCGACGTCGCGATCGACCAGTAGGCGGCGTTGTCCGAAGCGGTCGAGACGCGCTGGCCGGTCGAGATGCGGTTCTGCGTGGTGGAGAGCTGCGAGCTGACAGACCGGAGGGTCTGGAGCGCGGTCATGGCGGTCGAGTTCGTAAGCAGGCTTGACATTGCGAATGTCCCTTTATGTACGCGTTACATTTTCACGAGGGGACATACCGGGCTTGCACCGGTACGGAGGGGCGGCATCATGCCTTTGGACTGATGTGGGTGGGGTCCAACCCGCCGTGACGCATTGCTAGCACGCGAAGTCTTGCCGCCAGATTAAGGTTGGCTTGAATTCCGCTGTGAAATCATATGGTTAACATTACCCGCCGCTAACCATAAGCGGGTACTTCTCGCTAACCATAACCGGCCGGCCGGCGATCGCCGCTGCTACGAGAACGACCGCACCAGTCCGGAGGCCAGCAGGTTCCAGCCGTCGATCAGCACGAAGAACAGCATCTTGAACGGCAATGCGATAATCGTCGGCGGCAGCATCATCATGCCCATCGACATAGTCAGCGTCGCCACGATCATGTCGATGACGAGGAACGGCAGCATGATGAGGAATCCGATCTCGAACGAGCGCCTGAGCTCGGAGATCATGAAGGCCGGAATGATGACGCGCAAATCGATGCGCTTGTCGTCGAACTTCTTGCGGAAGCTCTCCGCGGCGAGCGCCTCGAAGGTCTGGAGATCCTTGTCGCGGACATGCGCCAGCATGAACTCGCGGAACGGATCGGTGATCTTCAGATAAGCCTCTTCCTCCGAGATCTCGTTCTTCATGAGCGGCTGGACGCCGGTCTCCCAGGCGCGGTCGAAGGTCGGTGCCATCACGTAGAACGTCATGAATAGCGCGAGGCTGACCAGAACCAGATTGGCCGGCGTGGTCTGGAGGCCGAGGCCGGAGCGCAGGAACGAGAGCGCGACCGCAAACCGCGTGAAGCTCGTCACCATGATGAGCAGTCCCGGCGCCACCGACAGCACAGTGATCAGCGCCATCAGCTGGATGATGCGGCCGCTGGTCGAGCCGTTTCCGGGCGGCAGCAGCGAGTTGAGGTCCGGAATCTGGGCGAATGCCATCTCGGGCAGCACCACCAGAATCAACGCGAGCAGCAGGACTCTCAATTTCACTGAATCACCAACGTCTCAATGATCAATTCGCGCACCTTGCCCGAAGAGCGGACATTGGCGCGTTCGGCGAGGTCGTCGCGCAGATGCTGGAGCCCGCGCGATCCCTCGAACTGCGTGACCGAGGCCGACCGCAGATAGGTGACGATGTCCTCGCTGATATGGGCGGCCAGGATGCCGGCGTCCTCGTCGCTCATGCTCTCGGTCACCATGGAGGCCTCGACACGGGCCCAGTTGTTGGCCGGCGCGCCGAGATTGGTCACGATCGGGGACAGTTTTCGAAGCCGCGCGCTGCCGGCGTAGCTCGACGCAAGCGGCGGCGGCGTGGCGCTCTTCTTCGCGTCGGCGACGCGCTCGGCGGCCGCAAACAGATGCAGGCCGGCAAGGGCACCGGCACCGATCGCGACCAGGGTCAGCGCCAAAATGGCGGCAATCAGGCGCATCAGGTCCCCTGCCCTCGCGACGCGGCCCGGCCGGCGCGAACCTCAGAACGGTGCCACGGCGTCATAGATCCGATGTCCCCATCCAGGCTGCTGCACGTCCGACAGATTTCCGCGACCACCATAGGATACGCGCGCCTCCGCGATCTTCTCGTAGGAGATCGTGTTGGTTCGCGAGATGTCGCGCGGACGCACGATGCCGCCGACATTGAGCACGCGCATCTCGGTGTTGACGCGGAACTCCTGCGAGCCGCTGATCATCATATTGCCGTTCGGCAACACGTCGGTGACGATCGCGGCGATGGACAGCTTGATGTCCTCGGTGCGATCGATCTGGCCGTTGCCCTTGACTTGGGTGTTGGTGCTGAGGTTGGCGGTGGCCTGGCCCTTGTCGGCCCATCCGGCGACGTCCATCAGCCAGTCGAGCCCGAACTTGATCTGCGAATCGCGCGAGCGGTCGGTCTTGTTGTCGAGCTTGGCCTTGTCCTGCATCGAGATGATCACCGTCACGACGTCGCCGGTGCGCCGGGCACGGGGATCGCGATAGAGATCGGTGCCGTCGTCCCAGGTCGAGCGATAGCTGACCGGCGTACGCACGCGGGGCGTCACCGGGATCGGGTCGGCCTGGCTCCGCAGGCCGCTGCCGACCGGCGACAATCGCGGACCGGTCAGGACTTCCGCCGGATCACCGACGCATCCGGCAAGCATCAAGAGCGGCAGGATGAGGATCAGATTCTTCATCTACTTCGTCTTTCCGTCATCCACGCGGCGCATTCCGCCGAGCAGGTCGGCGAGGTGCGCGGCGCGCGCCGTATCCATCTCGTTGAAGATCGCGCTCGAGCTCCTCGGGCTGAGCTTGGCGAGCACGGCGGCGGCGGTCTCGTCCGCCATGCCGGCGATCTGGGTGGCGGCAGCATCCGGCTTCATGCGCGAATAGATCTCGACGACCTGCGCCTCGGCCTTCTTCAGGAAGTCGTCGCGCAGCGCCATCCACTTCTCGTATTCGGCGCGTTTGGCCTCGACCTCGGCGATGCGCTCGCGGAGCTGGTTCTCGGCCTTCTCCAGCTCCTTGAGCTGCCAGGCCAATCTCGCATCGACGGCGGGATCGGCCACGTTGCTGCAGAACAGGGCGATCTCGTTGTCCGCGGTCGCAGCGGCCGGCGGCGGTGCGGGCTTTGGCGGCGCCGTGACGCTGCCGGGCTTGGCCGGACGTACGGGCGCGGGTGCAGGTGCCGGTGCAGGCGTCTCGGAAGCCGGCACCGCACCGGTGATCGCCGGTCCGGTATCTTCGGCCGCCCATGCCGTCGCCCGGATGGACGCGTTGTCGCCCGCGACCGGCGCGCGCGGCTTCTGCGGTCCGGGCGCGCGGGCGCGCGCGAAGGAGAGCAGGTTGAGCGGCTTCGACGATTTGGCCTCATCCAGCGCCAGCACGGGCGAGGCGCCCGCGAGCGCCGCGGCCGCGACCAGGAGGAGGAGTTTGGCTTTGTGATCCAGCTTCAGCATCGGGCCGCGTGCGATTCTCGGTCGAGACCTCAGCATTGGGCGACCAAGCTTGCCCGACGCTTATGCATCATTGGACGATGACGTCGGCCTGGAGCGCGCCGGCCGTCTTGATCGCCTGGAGGATCGCGATGATGCCTGATGGCTTGAGGCCGATCTGGTTCAGCCCGCGCACCAGGCGCTGGAGATCGACACCGCTCAGGATCGCCACCTGCGAGCCGGCCTCGTTGGCCTCGACCACGGTCTGCGGAACGACCACGGTCTGCCCGCGCGAGAACGGCGCCGGCTGCGACACCACGGGCATCTCCGTGACGCGGACCGTCAGATTGCCGTGCGTCACCGCGACCGTCGATATTCGCACGTCCCGTCCGATCACCACCGTGCCGGTGCGCTCGTTGATCACCACCCGCGCCGGCGTGTCCGGCTCGACCGTTAGTTCGCCGATTTCGGCGAGGAAGCGCACCGGACCGATATGGCGCGGCTTCGACAAGACGATGGTGCGGTAGTCGCGCTCGAAGGCGATCTGCGCGCGATAGCGGCCGCCGGCGTAGCGGTTGATCGCATCGAGGATGCGCGTTGCGGTGACGAAGTCCGRGTTCTTGAGCTCCAGCACCAGGAATTCCATCTCATGGAGGCTTCCCTGCACCTCTCGCTCGACCAGCGCGCCGTTCGGAATGCGGCCCGCGGTCGGGGTGCCCTGGCTGACGTTCTGCGCCTGACCTCCCACGCTGTAGCCGGCGACCGTGACCGCGCCTTGCGCCACCGCATAGACCGCACCGTCCGCCGCGCGCAGCGACGTCATCACCAGCGTACCGCCGAGCAGCGAGGTCGCATCGCCGAGCGACGACACCGTCACGTCCATCCGCTCACCCGCCCCGATCGAAGGTTGCAGGTCCGCGGTCACCATCACGGCCGCGACGTTGCGCGTGCGCAGGGTGGTCGGACGCGCGGGATTGGTGGTGCTCGTGGTCTCGTTCCTGACATTGATGCCCATGTTCTCGAGCATCGATTGCAGGGACTGCTCCGTGAACGGAGCGTTGCGAAGCGTGTCGCCGGTGCCGTTCAGACCGATGACGAGGCCGTAGCCGATGATCTGGTTTTCGCGCAGCCCCTTGATGTCCGCGATGTCCTTGATGCGGACGGCGGCCTGAGCGCTGGCGGCGGAAGCGATAAGGACAAGCGCAAGCAGGAGCCTGGTCATGATCCGTCCACGACCTTGACGGTGCCGTCCGGCTGGACCACGCCCCTGATGATCACGCCGGTGTCGGTGTTTCGCACCGGAATCAGCGCGCCGGCGGCGCCCGATTGCATCGCCGAGCCGTAGGTGACGATCGACAGGCCGCTGTCTTCGACAACGACCTTGACCATGGCGCCGCGGGCGACGGTCCAGGGGTCTTCGACCGAATTGGTCGGGATGGGCTGGCCCGGCAGCAGCGCGCGCCGGGCCATGCGGCCGACCAGGACCTGTCGTCCTTCGATGAACATGGCGACGCCGAGCAGGTTCGGCGCGAAGGCGCGCTCCGTGATCATGTCGTCCCGGATCAGCTCGCCGGCGCGGATCGACACGGCCGGCACGGGAAGCCGCTTCTCCTCGGCCGCAGCGACGCGCGCCGAGACGAGAACCAGCAGCACGGCGGCCAACCCGCGCATGATCAGGCCCACCCTGTTCAACATGGACACACCGGAACTAGCGAAGGCCCTTCGATACGGTCGAGGCCATTTCATCCGAGGCCTGGATGACCTTGGCATTCATTTCGTAGGCGCGCTGCGCCGATATCAACTCGGTGATTTCCTTGACCGGATCGACGTTCGAGGCTTCGAGATATTGCTGGTTGATCTTGCCGTAACCGGAATCGCCCGGCAGGCCGACGACGGGCGTGCCGGACGCCGTCGTCTCGCGGTACAGATTGCTGCCCAGCGGCTCGAGGCCCGCCTCGTTGGCGAAGTTGGCGAGGTTGAGCTGACCGATTTGCCGCGGGTTCACTTCCGTGTCCAGCTTGGCGAACACCTGCCCGGTCTGGTTCACCGTGACCTGAACAGTGCCCTGCGGGATCGTGATCGCGGGATCCAGCAGATAGCCGTCCGTCGTGACGAGCTGGCCGTTAGGATTGGGGCTGAACGCGCCGGCACGGGTGTATTGCACTTCGTTGTTCGGGCCCAGCACCTGAAACCAGCCGCGGCCGTTGATCGCGAGGTCGTAGGGGTTGCCGGTCTGCGTGAGCGTGCCCTGAATGTGCAGCTTGCGGATCGCCGTCGACTTGACGCCGAGGCCGAGATTGGAGCCTTCGGGGATCGGCGACGAACCGTTGACGTTGGCGACGCCCTGCATGCGGTCCATCTGGTAGAACAGATCGGTGAATTCCGCCCGCGCCCGCTTGTACGACGTCGAGTTGATGTTGGCGATGTTGTTGGCGATGACTTCGATATTGGTCTGCTGGGCATTCATGCCCGTGGCCGCAATGGCAAGCGATTTCACAATGTGACTCCTTCAGATCAAATCGACATACGAACGACTTCTTGGTAGGCCTGCACGACCTTGTCGCGAACCGCGACCGCCGTCTGCAAGGCCTGCTCGGCCGACATCAGCGCCTCGACGACGCGCCGCGTCGATTCCTTGCCCTGCATCGCCGAGATCGACGCCGCCTCGCCCGCCTTCAGCGTGCCGATCGCGTCCGTCGTCACCTGCTTCATCACCGAATCGAAGCCGGCGTCGCCGCCGGACTGGATCGCGGTCGGCGCCGCGGGCGAGATCGCCTGCGCCTCGGTTGCGCGGCTCGCCGCCTGGCCTGCGGAGATCGCCGTGGACGAAATTGCCTCAAGCATTGTCAGCTCCTCAGAAGGTCGATGGTCATGCCCAGCATCGACCTCACCTGTTTCACGACCTGGAGATTGGCCTCATAGGACCGGTTGACTTCCCGCATGTCGGCCATCTCGATCATCATGTTGACGTTCGGCAGCTTGACGTAGCCGGACTTGTCGGCGGCGGGATGCCCCGGATCGTACTCGACGCGGTACGGCGTGGTGTCGACGCCGACCTCCTTGACTTTCGCGAGCTGCGCACCCGAGGCACGGTCCAGCGCGGCGTCGAAGGTGATCGTCTTGCGCTGATACGGATCGGCGCCGGCGGTCCGCCCCGTCGAGGTCGCGTTGGCGAGGTTTTCCGAGACGATGCGCATGCGCGTCGACTGCGCTTCGAGCCCCGAGCTCGCGACCGTCAGGGAGGCGCTCAGTGAGTCCAGCATGTCAATTCACCTCAGGTCTTCGTGCTCGACAGCAGCATGCGGTGGAACGACCGCACGACCGCCGAGTTCATCGAGTAGTCACGGTTGACGTCGCTACCCTTGATCATTTCCTGCTCGAGGCTGACGGAATTGCCGGAGTGGACCACTTCCCAGCTGTCCTTCTTGGCGGTCGCGCGCGTGTCGGTCTCTGCCGGGGAAAGCTGCATGTGCGTCGGCGACGTCGTCGCGAGCCGGACCGGCATTCCGTCGAGCACCTTGTTGAACGGCTCGACGTCGCGCGCCTTGAAGCCCGGCGTATTGGCGTTGGCGACGTTGGTGGCGATGGTCGACTGGCGGAGTTCGAGATACCGCGCTTGCGACGATGCGAGTTCGAAGAGATAAAGCGGTCCCACGACAGCCCCATTCTGGTCCATTCGAGGAGAAGCCTAGGGCGTTAAGCTTTCGTCAAGCTGTTGGGCGAAGCACCATCCTCGGAAATCTACTGGACCTTCTCGGGCCGCGTCGTCTGCTTCGACTGGAGAAAGTAGATGATCTCGGCGACGGGCCGGAAGAATTCGGCCGGAATCACCTGATCGACCTGAACGGCCTCGTAGAGCGCGCGCGCCAGCGCCTTGTTCTCGATCACGGGGATCCTGTTCTTCTCGGCCACTTCGCGGATCTTCAGCGCAATCACGTCCATGCCCTTGGCTACCACGAGCGGCGCCGGGTTTTCCTCGCGGTTGTAGCGCAGCGCGATCGCAAAGTGCGTCGGGTTTGCGATCACCAGCGTCGCGCGCGATGCGGAGGCGATCATCCGCTGTCGCGAGCGGTCGCGCGCCAGCGAGCGCAGGCGCGCCTTGATCAGCGGATCGCCTTCGGCCTGCTTGTGCTCGTCCTTGATTTCCTGCCGGGTCATACGCAGCTGGCGCCGCCAGTGGAAGCGCGCCCAGGCGAGATCGATCGCGACCAGGACGATGGTCGCGATGCAGATCGCCGAGACGATCCGCATCGCGATGCTGAGAATCATCTCCGGCAGCGCGACCGGATCGGTGTACATCGCCTCAAACGCCCTTGCTTCGGACGAGCGCAGCACGAAGGCGACGACGGCGGTCACCGAGGCGAGCTTGAACAGCGACTTGGCGAACTCGACGAGGCCCTGTGTTCCGAACAGCCGGTTCCAGCCGCTGATCGGGGAGATTCGCGAAAGGTCCGGCATGATGCGCTGGAGCACCAGGCTGGGCGCGTTCTGCAGCAGCGACGATGCCAGCCCGAACACGAGCAGGATGACCACCAGCGGCACCAGGAATCGCAGCGCCTCGAGTCCCACCACGGTGAGGAGGTTCTGCGCGTCCGCCCCGGTGCTGAGCGGGAAGCCCTCGGGATCGTCGAGGAGGTTCTTCAGGGTCGGCGTCAATCGCTGCACGCCCTGACCGATCAGGAACATCTGAATCACCATCAGCGCCGCCATCGACGCGAAGATGGAAGCCTCCCGAGAGACCGGGATTTTGCCCTCTTCGAGCGCATCGCGGACTTTCTTCTCGGTCGGCTCTTCTGTCTTGCTCTCCTGATCGGATGTTTCTGCCATGCCCGTTCAGCGGTCAGCGGAAGACCAGCTCATCCTCCTGCTCGGGGTTGAGCTCGATTTCGCCCTTCTCCGCGAGGTCGAGCGCGAGATCGGTGATCACGCGCCGCGCCTCCAGCACGTCGCGCTGGTTCGACGGCTCGCCGATGGCGAGCTCGTGCTCGACGACGCGGCGGACGCGCGATGCGACCGAGGACAGGATCAGCTCGCGGAAATTCTTGTCGGTCCCCTTCAGTGCGACGACGATGCGATCGGTCGGCACCTGATCGAAGATCATGGTGCGCGCCTTCGGCGTCAGGTGGATCACGTCGTCGAAGGTGAACAGCAGCTCCTTCAGCACTTCGGCCGACTTCGGCCGCTTCTCCGACAGGCTCCTCAGCATGTCCTCGATGTGGCCGCGCTCCATCTTGTTGATGATGTCGGCGACGCGGGCATAGGTGTCCGCACCGAGGTTGCGGGCGAAGTTCAGCGTCAGATCCTCGTGCAGCGTCTTCTCGAGGACCCTCATGGCATCGTCGGCGATCGGCTTGAGGCTGAGAACGCGCCGCATCAGCTCGTTGCGCAGGCTCGAGGGAAGCTGACTCATGACCTTGGCGGCGCAGGCCGGCTTGACCTTGGACAGGATGAGGGCCGCGGTCTGCGGATGCTCCTTGGAGAGGTAGCTCGCGAGCGAGTTTTCCGACACCGACGAGACGCGGTCCCACAC
>NZ_JBFUES010000011.1:0-25617 GCF_056403875.1 Bradyrhizobium sp. P2_E8 | reverse complement strand
GCCTACGACCAGCGCGAACATCAAGGCGACGCTCACCACCAGCGTGAGGAACGACTGCGCCGCCAGCATGAAGGGCCGTTCGGCGAGCTGAAAACTGATCTGGACGTAGAACTGATTGGCGATGCCGAAGAAGCGGGCGAGCACCAGGGTCGGCAGCAGCGCCGACACGCCGGCGCGGAAATCGACGCCGACCAGCGTGCCTGCGACCTGATCCGCCGCGAGCGCCAGCCAGATCGCGACGGGCGCGACGACGACGAGCARCAGCTCGAGACTCTCGGTGAGCCGCTCGCGCGTGGTTTCATTGTTCTTCTCCGCCAGCGATCGGAACACGAGCGGCACGGTCGCCGCGGCGACGCTGGAGGCGATCATCACCATGAACTGGCGCGGCAGATCGGCGGCGACGCCAAAGATGCCGGCGGCGTCCCTGCCGAGGAGATAGGCGACGATGAGACGGTCGCAGGTCGAGTACAGCGCGACCGAGAGACCGGCCAGCGTCAGCGGCAGGCCATAGCGCGCCAGCTGCATGAACTGGCTACGCTGGAAGCCTGCGATCCTGGTGCGGTCGCCGACGAGATTGAGAATGATGCCGGTCAGCGAGCCCAGCCCGAACGCCGCGAGCAGACCCATGCCGCCCCAGCCGAGCCAGATCCCGAGCAAGCCGAAGCCGACGCTCGATACGCTGCGGACGATCGAAATCGCCGCGAACCGGTAGGGGCGCAATTTGGCGCGCTCGAACTCCTGGCCGACATCGACCGCATTGGCCATGATCGCGACGAACATGCTGGCGAGCAGCAGCTCGACGCTGACGTCGCTGCGGAACAGGAAGACCAGCGGGGTCGCGGCACAGAGCACCGCGACCGTGAGCCCAAAGGCGACCATCGCCGTGCCGCGAAAATCCACCTCCGCCGACATCGCCTGATAACGGGACACCGACAGCTTGATCCAGGCGAAGAAGATCGCGCCCAGAATACCGGCAAGGCTGATGCCGACGACATAGACGCCGTACTCTGCGGGCGTCAGCAGCCTCGTGTAGGCGGTGACCGCGAAGAAGCCCACCGCCGCAGGCAGGATGTRGGCGACCAGGTAGATGGAGAAATGGCGGTTCAGCATGCGGGCACGGGACCGGAAGCGGTCATGCGAGTTTTGCGGCCGTTAATCAGTCGGACATTGGTGTGGCGATCGACTGCGCCGCAGCATCCCCGAAGAGTGTCACATAAGTCTGCAAATCGGGCCGCGAATGGAGCAACGCGGCGGATTTCGCGCGTTAGCSTTAAATTTGCCCTTTTCTCGAACCGGCTGCCGCGATCACCGAAAAGAAACCATGATGCAGGCGTCGTGCAGCCTTTTCCAGCGCGTGACCGCGCCGGAACAGCGATGCGGCGGTATACGCGTTGACGCGCCGGATACCCGGCAAAGGTTAACCCAACACGACGAAACCCCGGCGTCGCACGGCGCCGCTTGGTACGATGGCGCGTTGGTTCCCGAGGGAATGCCGTGGCCAGGCTCGACAGACGCGAATTCCTTCTCGGCACCGCCGCAACGCTTGCGGCGGGCGCATCCGCGTCGGCCCGGCCGGCGTCGAAACTTGCCCGGCGCCGTCCCGGCTTTGGCGCTGCGGCAACGCTCTGGGACTTGCAGGCCGATCCGCGGCTCGGCGAGGCCATCAGCACCTATTGCACGCAGGTCGTGCCGGTGCTCGAGCTGAAATGGCCGATGCTGCGGCCGAACGCACACACGTTTTCGTTCGAACGCGCCGACGCGATCCTGGATTTTGCGCAGGCGAACGATCTGACGATGCGCGGCCACGCGCTCGCGTGGTATCATGACATTCCGGACTGGACCAAGCAGATCAAGGACGCCAAGGGCGTCGAGCGCGCGTATCTCGACCACATCGGCACCGTCGTCTCCTACTACAAGGACAAGCTGACGTCGTGGGACGTCGTCAACGAGCCGATCCCGGACAATCCCCGCAGTCCGAAAGACCGGCGCGACACGTTCTGGACGCAGCATCTCGGCAGCAGCTGGATCCCGCTCGCCTTCCGCACGGCGGCCGCGGCCGATCCCTTCGTCAAGCTCGCGATCAACGAATACGACATCGAATCGGCGAAGGTTTCCTTCATCGCCAAGCGCGCAGCCTACCGCAACCTGATCATGGAGCTGCTCGACCAGGGCGTCCCGCTGCACGCCGTGGGATTGCAATCGCATCTGCATGCCGAGCTCGAGATCGACACCCATGGTCTGGCCGAATTCGTCACCGAGCTACGCTCATGGGGGCTGGACGTTCTCGTCACCGAGCTCGACGTCGACGATCAGAAGCTGACGGGCAATCCGGCCGAGCGCGACGCCATCGTCGCCAAGCGGGTCGACGATCTGCTGACGGCCATTTCGGCCAGCGGCCCGGTGCGCTCGATCCTGACCTGGGGCCTCTCGGATCGCTACAGCTGGATCAACGGTACCTTCGCCCGCGCGGACAAGCAGCCGAACCGCCCGCTGCCGTTCGACGGCGAGTTCAAGCCGAAGCCGTTCATGGACGTCATCAGCAAGTTCACAAAGGACGTTTGAGGGCAGCTTGCTCTAGCGCGTCTTCGGCGTCTCGAATTCGACCGTGTCCCCCATATGATCGGGAGACAGGCTCGGTCCACGACGGTCGCGCGAGTTGAGACGGAACACGTCGCGGATGTCATCGATCGAGGTCGACGAATACGACTGGATGCAGAGCGCGACCTGCTCGGGCGCGGCGGCGTGCATCATCGCCTCGATGGCCGGACGGTCGAGGCGCGTGTCATCCCAATGCGAGACCGCGAGTCCCAGACCAGCGCGTTGCCGACATAATCGTCGGCCGGGAACGCACGCTCCTTGACACCGAGAAGCTGGTCGACGGTGCGCAGCCACAGCACATGCAACGGATGGTCGGCGTCGATCCCCCTGCGCGTGACGAACAGCGGCGTCTTCTCGCCGCCGGCATAGTGGCCGACGTCGAATTCGCGGAAGAACAGATTGTCCGAATCCAGGATGCAGACGCGCTGCTCGGGCGCGTTGAGGACGCCGGCGATCTTCAGGATCTGCTGGATGTGCCAGCCGTGCACGGGCGACGACAGCAGCGACAGCCAGACGCGTCGTTTGCTGATGAACTGGAGCGCCGGCGGCAACGCGAACAGCCATTTCGGCAGATAACGCGAGGCCGGAACGATGACGCGCTTGTCGGACGCGAACCGCTCGAACAGCGGCACGTCCTCATCGTTAACGAGAACATAATGCCGCGTATATCCCGTCAGCCAGGTGTCGATGCTCTCGCTGAGCAGCGAAAAGCGTTCGATATCCTTGGCATAGCTGGCAGTCAGCAGTGCAACGGAATGCATGGAGCGTGCTCAAATGGCCATCAAGCCACAGTCATAGCCGCACCGGGAGGTCGGGGAAACTCACAACCCGAATCAAGGTAAAGTGAAACGAAGCATCAGCCATCCGACGGCAGCCCCTGCTCGATGGCGCGAAACCGCAGCGGCGCCAGGGCAGAGGCGCGCTGCCACCAGTCGGCGACGCGGTCGTCGAGCGCGGTCGTGCCGCGGCCCTGGCCGGGGAAGATCCGGACTTGCTGGACCGGCTCGGCCTCGAACCCCTTGCCCTTGCGCGTGATCCTGATGACCGCGCCTTCGCGGTCCCGCTGGGTCAGCGGCACCAGAAGGCGACCACGCGGACGGAGCGACTGGAGCCAGAGCGGATGCGGATGCGAGAAGCCGGCATGCACGATGATCACATCGGCGGGCTCGCCGATGTCCTCGCACCCGTCGCCGTGGACGACCTCGACATTGCGATAGGCGCGAAGATAGTTCGCAGCACGAACCGCAAGCCGCCCGTCGCATTCGATTGCACGCACCCTGCCCTTCGGACCGACGATCCTGGACAGCACCGCCGAGAAATAGCCGAGCCCGCAGCCGATCTGGACCACGCGGTCCTTCTCCCCGACATCGAGCAAATCGATGAAATGCGCCCACAGGCTCGGCAGACCGGTGTCGAGCTTGCGGCGCGCGTCGATCGCGACCAGCACATTGTCCTGGAGATGAACGGGATCGGCGTCGGGTGTCAGCCGGTAGCTGCGCGACGCCTCGCTCTTGATGCGCCAGGGTCCTTTCGCCAGAAAATCCTCGCGCGGCACGGCTGCGAGCGCTTCGAGCAGGCGCTTCGAGGAAATCCGCTCGCGCTTTGCGATTCTTTCCACGTAGCGCGCACGCGCGGCGGCGAGATCGCTCATGTCAGGGATCGGCCCGTTCACGAACGGGCGCGTCCGACCCGAGTTCGTTGACCAGCTGCATCGCCTGCTTCAGGTCCGGCGTGTAGAAACCCTCGCTGAACTTGCCGACGATCGGCAAGAGCAGGAGCCTTGCGTGCTCGCGCTTGCCGGCCTCGAGCGACAGGCGCGCGAGGCTGACGGCGGTGCGAAGCTCCCAGGATAGCGCGCCCTGCTTGCGCGCGATCTCCAGCGACAGGCCGAACAGATCCTCGGCCTCCTGCACCGAGGCCGGGTCGCCGTCCGACAGCGTGATCTCGCCTTGCAGGCGATAGACCTCGGCGAGATAGGAGTGATCGCCGGTCCTTCGGGCGGTCGCGAGCGCGCCATCCAGCGCGCGCAAGGCGGCATCCCGCATCCCGACCTTGGCGTAGGCTTCCGCGAGCAGGCAGCGGAACCAGCAGCCGGCGAGCCAGGAATCCATCGCCTCATATTCGTCGAGGCCGAAGCGCATCTGGCTGAGGCCTTCGTCGGCTTCACCGAGCTGGGTCAGCGCCCAGCCGCGCAGGATCGCCGCCTGCTGCTTCCAGTGCAGGAAATTGTGTTCGGTGGCGATGATCATGGCGCGGTTGGCGTGGTCGCGCGTGCCCTCGACGTCGCGCAAATGCTGGCAGAGATAGGCGCCGAACACGAGCGCGAAGGCGAGCGTGAAGGGATGGCGGATCTTCTCGGCGTTCGCGATCGCCTGCTCGCTGTGCTGGCGCGCCGCGTCGGGCCGGCCGAGGAACCACAGGAGATAGCCGAGATAGGACAGCGAGACCACGCCGGGATCGGTGCCGTGGCGCTCCATCAGGTCGGAGTGCAGATCGGGGCTGTAGAGGTTGATGCAGCGGTGCAGATGATGCTGCGAGGCGGCGAAGCGGCCGCGATAGAGCATGGTCATCGCGATCGAGCGATGCGCCTCGATCAGATAGCCGGTCTGCTGTGCCGGCTGCGTCCGCTCGTTCAGCCGCTCGCGCTTGGCGARCTTCAACAGCTCGACGCTGAGATCGTGCGCGCGGGTGAGATCGGCGCGGATGAAATGGCAGACCCAGAGGCCRCGCGTGGCGGCAAAGGCCTTTTCGTCGTCGTCGAGCTGCTGGCCGAGCTCGAGCGCGCGGATGTAATTCTCCTCGACCTCCTGCACGGCATAGCCCTTGGCGGCGATCAGCGCGTTGCCGAGCGCGATGCGCAGCTCGAGCTCCATCTCGTCGGCGCCCTGCATGCGCGCATTGGCCTGCACGACGCTGAGGCCGCGGCGCAAATGGCCGATCGCCTCCAGATTGGCGCCGCTCTTGGCCGCCTGTTTGCCGGCCTTGAGCCAGAAGCTCGCGGCACCCTCGCTCTGGCCGGATTCGGTCAGATGATGGGCGAGCAGCTCCGGCTCGCGCTCGGTCTTCTCCGGATACATCTCGGCAAGCACCTGCGCGATGCGGGCATGCAGCTTGCGCCGCTCGCTGTGCAGCAGGCTCGCATGCGCGGCGTTCTGGATCATCACGTGCTTGAACGAGTAGAGCGCATCCGGCGGATGGCCACGGCGCATGATCAGCCCGGCTTCCTCCAGATGGTTGAGCGCGGCCTCGATCTGCTCCGCCGACGTGTCGGCGACGGCCTGAAGCGTCTCGTAGGAGAACTCGCGGCCGATGGTGGCGCCGATCTGCGCGATCCGCTTGAACGGGCCCATCCGGTCGAGCCGCGCCATCAGCGAATCCGTCAGGGTTGCCGGGATCGCGAGCTGCCGCCACGGGCCCGACAGCACGTAGCGCCCGTGCCGCTCGGTCAGGAGGTTGGATTCGAGGACGGTCTTGGTGAGCTCTTCAAGGAACAACGGCACGCCGTCGGTCTTGACGATGATCTCCTCGACAACCTCCTTGGGCAGCTCCCGTCCGGCGACGCGCTCGACCAGCGTCGCGCGCAGCTGCCGGCTCAGGCGGTTCAGCACCAGGGTGGTGATGTGCGAATGCGCGTTCCAGCTGGGCTGGAATTCGGAGCGGGCGGTGATGACGACCAGGATCGACCRGTTCTGCACCCGGTCGACGAGGAGGTCGATGACCTCGCGGGAGGTCGGATCGATCCAGTGCAGGTCCTCGAACGCGATCACCAGCGGCATCTCGCGCGCGAGGCCGAGGAAGTGATTGACCAGCGCCGCGACCGTCGCATCCTTCTGCTGCTGCGGTGACAGCTCGAGCGGCGGATAGCGGTCTCCGGTCGGTATGGACAACAGCGCCGCAAACAGCGGCGTGACCTGCTCGATGTCGCCATGAGCGGCTGCGATCGCGGTCTCCAGGCTCGCCAGCGACAGCGCGGACGCATCCTCGCGGTCGAGGCCGAGCGAGAATTTGAGTTGCTYGGCGAACGGATAGAACGCGGTGGACGTGTAGTAGGGCGAGCACTGGAACGAGACCTGTCCGTGGCGGTCGCCCGCGATCCGCTCGAAAATCTCCTGGATGACGCGCGACTTGCCGATACCGGGCTCGCCGAACTTGACCACGACCTGGCCGTCGCCGTCCTTGGCCTGCTGCCAGCGCCCCATCAGCAGCGCGATCTCCTCCTCGCGGTTGACGAGCGGGGTCAGCCGCGTGCCCATCGCGGCGGCGAAGCGGGTCTCCACCCGCGAGGCGCGCACCACGTGCCAGGCTTGCGCCTTCTCCGAGATGCCCTTCAGCGCATGGACGCCGAGATTGCGGTAGTCGAACTTCCCCTTCAGCAACGACTGGGTCGAGGCGGAAATCACCACGCCGTTGGGCGGCGCCAGGCCTTGCAGGCGCGCGGCGAGATTGACGGTTTCTCCGACCGCGGAGTCGCGCTCTTCGGTGCCCTGTCCCACGAGATCGCCGACCACGACGAGACCGGTCGCGATCCCGATGCGGACGGCGGGCGAGTGGCTGAGCGCGCCACGCGGCTCGATCGCGCGAGCGGTCGACAGCACCCGCACGATCTCGAGCCCCGCACGCACCGCGCGCTCGGCGTCGTCCTCATGTGCGGTCGGATAGCCGAAATAGACCAAAATACCGTCGCCGACGAACCGGGCGGCAAAACCCTCGTAATGCTTGACCACGCGGACGCAGGTCTCGCGGAAGCTCGCGATCATGTCGCGCACGTCTTCCGGATCGAACTGCGCCGAGAGCGAGGTGGAATCCACCATGTCGCAGAACATGGTGGTGAGCTGGCGCCGTTCGGCTCCGACCTCCACCCGGGTCGGCGGAGGTGCCGCCGCGGCGGGCGCCTCCGTCGTTTCAGCCCGGAACAGCGCCGCCATCGCCCGCTGGAGCCGCTTGCGATCGCCAAGCGGCAATCCGAGCTCGACCAGGTCGGATTCGGTCAGATCCCCCATGACATCGAGATCGAGACGGTGCTGCGCGAAGAGATCGGAATAGTGCGCAAGGCCGATACCTTCGAGCCAGCGCTTCAGCCCGCCATCCGCTTCCGTGCCCGGCTCATTCTCCAGCATGGTGATTCTGCCCAACCCTCACTCCGTCGAAGGGCTTTAGGCCCCTCAACCACAGATTTTGGGGCCCGAACTTCACCTCAGACTGGACGCATTCCCTAACTTCTAGGAAGAATAGCTCAATCAGATCAAAAAGGAATGGCATTGTCGGACATTGCATCCGGAGCGAGAACGATCGGCGCGAGCGGCGAAACGAAGATCTTTTCCCATATCGGCGGCCTTCTCGACTTCTACGCCCGCAGGACACCCGCGGCGCCCGCCCTGCTCGCCCCGGGCCGGCCGGCCCTCACCTACGGCGCGCTTGGCGAGCGGACGCAGGATCTGGTGCGCACGCTGCGCGGGCTCGGCATCGCGCCGGGTGACCGCATTGCGGTTGCGCTGCCGCGCGGCGCCGACAGTGCGCTGGCACTGATCGCGGTCGCCTCGACCGGCGCCTGCGTCCCCGTCAATCCCGATCTGACCGCGGACGAGCTGCAACGCTATTTCAGCGAATTGAAGCTGACGGCACTCGTCACCCGGGCCGACATGAACTCGGCCAGTCGCGACGTCGCCAGGGCGCTCGATATCGCTGTGATCGATTTCGTGCCGGGGCCGAAAGACGATCTCGGCGGCTGCGCGTTCGTGGGCCCCACGATCGGCCCGGCGCGCACGAGCGGCGCCTCGCGCGGCGACGACGATGCGTTCATCCTGTTGACGTCGGGCACGGCGGCGCGGCCGAAAATGGTGCCGCTCACGCATCGCAATGTGTGCCTGTCCGCCACCAATGCTGGCCGCGTGCTGTCACTCACATCCCATGATCGCCTGCTCAACGTCCTGCCGCTGTTTCACGCCCATGGTCTGATCTCAGGCCTCCTGACGGCGCTGGCCGCGGGCTCCAGCGTGATCTGCACCGACGGTTTCGACGCCTCGTCGTTCTTCGGCTGGATGCGGGAGCTGCAACCGACCTGGTACACGGCGGTGCCGACCATTCATCGCGCGCTGCTGACGGCGGCGGAAGCGAATCCGGAGCGCGCCCGGGGCTCGTCGCTGCGCGTGATCCGCTCGGCCTCGGCCTCGCTCGCGCCCGCGATCCTTGGCGGACTGGAGGCGACGTTCGGCGTTCCGGTGCTCGAGACCTACGGCATGACGGAGGCGGCCTCGCAGATCGCCGCCAATCCGTTCGAGTTGCGCAAGGTCGGATCGGTCGGCCGCGCCGCGGGCCCCGAGATCGCGATCATGGACGAGACGGGCCGCGTGCTTGCGAGCGGCGAGCACGGCGAGATCGTGCTGCGCGGAGCGAACATGACGCGTGGCTATCATAATGACGAGGCGGCGACGCAGGCCGCATTCCGCAATGGCTGGTTCCGGACCGGCGATCTCGGCTATCTCGATGCCGACGGTTATCTCTTCATCGTCGGCCGCATCAAGGACGTCATCAATCGCGGCGGGCAGAAGATCTCGCCGCTGGAGGTGGAAGAGATCCTGCTCAGCCATCCGGCGGTGCTGGAGGCCGGCGTCTTTGCCGTTCCGCACCCAAAGCTCGGCGAGAACGTCGCCGCCGTCGTGGTGTTGCGGGCGAATTCCGAGGCGACCTCGGACCAGTTGCGCCAGTTCGCGCGAAAGCGTCTCGCGGCCTACAAGGTACCGAGCCTGATCCGCAGCGTGGCGGCGCTGCCGAAGGGCGCCAGCGGCAAGGTCAAGCGCAATGCACTGGCCGATCTGATCGCGACGGCGGAGGACGCCGACGCGGCGCGCCTGCCGCGCACCACGCTGGAAACGCAGCTCGCCGAGATCTGGGCCGGCCTGCTGGAGCTGCCTCAGGTCGGCATCGATCAGGACGTCTTCGCGCTCGGTGCGGACTCGCTCGCGGTGACGCAGATGCGCTCGCGCCTGCGCGAACGCTTCAACGTCGACTTCTCGTTCGAGGACATTTTCGATTGCGCCACGGTCGCCGCGCTTGCGGCCCGGCTGGAGACTGCCGCAACCCATCGCGAAGCGACACTGCCGGCCTGGCGYCGGGCCCTAGCTGCGACAGCGGACGCGCCGCTGTCGTTCCAGCAGCAGCGGATGTACGTGCTCTCGCGGCTCGATCCGACCCGCTACAACTATAATGTCGTCGAAGTCGCGGTTCTCAAAGGCCTGGTCGACGTCGCCGCGCTTTCTGCGAGCCTCACCGCAATCTGCGCCCGCCATGAGGCGCTGCGCTCGGTCTTCATCGAACGGCAGGGCGAGCCGGCGCAGCTTGCGCTGCGATCGCCGCCTAAATTCGAGCGGATCAAGCTCAAGCCCCGCCCTGCGGACAAGCAGGCCGCCGTGATCCGGCGCGAGGCGCTCAAGCTCGCGCAATATAAGTTCGACCTGGCGCACGAGCCGCCGCTGAAGGTCACGCTGCTGTCGTTCGACAAATCCAGCCATGCGCTCGTGGTCAACTTGCATCATCTCGTCACCGATGGCTGGTCGCAGCGGCTGTTCTGGGAGGAGCTCGCCGCCCATTATGCCGCGGCACGCAAGAGCAGCGTGGCGGCGCTGCCCTCGCCCAGTTTCCAGTATCGCGACTTTGCGCTGTGGCAGCAGAGCTGGGCGCGAACGCCGGCAGCAAAGGAGCAGCTCGATTACTGGCGGCTGCAACTCGACGGCCTCACCACGCTGCCGCTGCGGACCGACCGGCCACGGCCGGAGATCTGGAGCGGTCACGGCGCCCGTCACTATTTCGAATTCTCCAGAACCCTCTCGGGCGATGTCCGCGCGCTGAGCCAGGACCAGGGCGTCACGCCCTTCATGACCCTGCTCGCGGTGTTTCAGTGCCTGCTCTTCCGTCACACCTCGCATGAGGATGTCGCGACCGGATCGCTGATCGCCAACCGCAACCAGATCGAGAGCGAGCGCCTGATCGGACTGTTCGCCAACACCCTGATCCTGCGCAACGATTTTGGCGGTGATCCGAGCTTCGGCGAAATGTTGCGACGGGTGCGGCAGGTCACGCTGGATGCCTACCGCAATCAGGATCTCCCGATCGAGGAGGTGCTGCGTGCGCTCCAGATCGCGCGCCGGAGCGACGGCAATCCGCTGTTCCGCATCATGTTCATCCTCCAGAACGCCTCGATCGAGGCGGCACGCTTCCCCGGCCTGTCGACGCGGCGGCTGGAGGTCGATCCAGAAGTGGCGCGCTTCGACATCACGCTCGAGCTGGTCGAGGCCGACGGGCGATTCACCGGGTTCTTCGAGTACGCCACCGATCTGTTCGACGCGGCCACGATCGAAGACATGGCTGCTCAATTCAAGACCCTGCTCAGGGCCGTCATCGCCAATCCGGAACAGCGCGTCTCGCGCCTGCCGCTGCTGACCGAAGCCGAACGCCGGCAATTGCTGGCGAAAGGCCACGGCGTGCCGGCCAATTTCACCACCCGCGGCAACTTAAGCGAACGCTTCGACCGTCAGGCCAGGACGACACCGAACGCTGTTGCGGTGTCGGACGGACACGCATCCCTGAGCTATCGCGAACTGGCCCGGCGCGGCCAGGCGGCTGCGCGCTGGCTGGCCCGCGAAGGCGTCGGGTCCGAGAGCGTGGTCGCCTTGCTCGCGGAGCGCGGACCCGATCTGCTCGCCGCAATGATCGCGGTGCAGCGCGTGGGCGCGGCCTTCCTGAACCTCGATCCCGACCAGCCGCCGGCGCGGCTTGCGACCATTCTCGGATCGAGCTGCGCCCGCGTGCTGCTGACCGGGCGCGCCCAGTCGGCCATGGTCGAGGCGCTGATCGAGCCGCTGGTCGAGCGCATCCAGGTGGCCGAGCTCGAAGACGCGATCGCGCCAGGGGCGACCAAGCCGGCCCGCGCGGCGCGGCGCGCAGCATCCAGCCTCGCMTATCTCATCTATACGTCCGGCTCCTCAGGCGCGCCGAAGGGCGTCATGATCGAGCAGCGTGGGCTGTCGAACCATCTGGCGTCGCTCATTTCCGGGCTGAACCTCTCGGCCAGGGATGTGATCGCGCAGACCGCGCCGCAGAGCTTTGTCATCTCGGTCTGGCAGTTCCTCGCGGGGCCGATGGTCGGCGCCCGCGTGCACATTTGCGGCAACGCGATCGTGCAGGACCCGATCCTGCTCGCGCGGGAGATCGAACGCGAGCACATCACCGTGCTCGAGATCGTCCCGTCGCTGTTGCGGGTGATCCTCGATCGCATGGACGAGTCGAAGATCCAGCGCGCCTTTGCAAGGTTGCGCCTCCTGATCTCGACCGGCGAACCGCTGCCGGTCGACCTCTGCCGCGCCTGGTTCGCCCGCTGCCCGAAGGTGCCGCTCATCAATGCCTATGGTGCGTCGGAATGTTCCGACGACGTCTCCCTGCATCGCCTGACCAAGCCGCCGGCGACCGCGACGGGCAACGTTCCGGTCGGCGCGCCCCTGCCGAACACCCAGCTTTACGTGCTCGACGCCAACCTTGAGCCGCAGCCAGTCGGCGTGACCGGCGAGCTCTGCATCGGCGGCGCCGGCGTCGGACGCGGCTATGTCAACGATCCCGCGCAGAACAAGCAACGCTTCCTGCCCGATCCGTTCTCGCGCCAGGCTGCCAGCCGGCTGTACCGGACCGGCGACCTTGCCCGCCGCCGCGCCGACGGCACGATCGAGTGCCTCGGCCGCGCCGACCATCAGGTCAAGGTTCGCGGCTACCGCGTCGAGCTCAAGGAGATCGAGAACGCGCTGGCCGACCATCCGAGCGTGCGCGCCGGCATCGTCGAGCCGCGCCGCGAGGCCAGCGGCGATGTCAGGCTGATCGCCCACATCGTCGCAAGGCCCGGCAGCCCGGTCAGCGCCAGCGAGTTGCGCGAAATCCTGAAGAGCCGGCTGCCCGGCCACGCCATCCCGTCCGCATTCCTGTTCCTGGATCAGGTGCCGCTCAACGCCCATGGCAAGATCGACCGGTCCGCGCTGCTGGCGCCCGCGCAGCAGGACGCGTCGGGTCCGGATGTGGCCGTGCCGGCGCGGCGTTTCACCGAAAAGGTGCTCTCCGACATCTGGATCGATCTGCTGAAGGTCGAGAGCCTCGGTGTCACCGACAATTTCTTCGATCTCGGCGGCCATTCGCTGCTGGCGGGCCAGGCGATGGCGCGCGTCGCCCGTGCGCTCGGCGTCTCGCTGCCGATCAAGACCGTCTTCGAGGCGCCGACGATCGAGGAGCTCGCCCGCCGGGTCGACGAGGCCGTGGCCGCCGAGCCGCACAAGCCTGCCGCAAGCGTGTCGCGGTTGATCGAAAGCGGCCCTCCGACGCTCTCGATCGCGCAGGACCAGATGATTCGCATCGAGCAGAACCTGCCGGGCCTGCCGCTGTTCAACCTGCCCTTTGCCTTTCGCCTCCAGGGCCCGCTCGATCCGGCCATCCTCGCCCAGGCGTTCGGCGACATCGTGCGCCGCCACGAATCGCTGCGGACTGCGTTCGGCTGGAACGGCGGGGAGCCCATCAGCCGCCTCGCCACGCCCGGCGAACTCGGGCCCGTCCTCACCGTCGAGGTCATCGGCGACGGGCGGCCGCACAACAACAAGCGGCGCCAAGCCCTCGAACTCAGGAAGATCGATCTCCTGATCGAGCAGGAGACCTACACCCCGTTCGACACCGCGCGGCCGCCGCTGTTGCGGGCACGGCTGTTGCGGCTCCATGCCGGCGACCACGTGCTGCTGCTGACGCTGCATCATGCCGCTGCCGACGGCTGGTCGATCGGCGTGCTGTTCGAGGAATTGTCGAGCCGTTATGCGGCGCTGGCCGGACGTCCCTCGGCGCCGCTGCCGAAACTGCCGCCGGCCTTTTCGGACGTCGCACGCTGGCAGCGCTGGTGGTGCGGCACCGACGCCGCCCGCCGCCAGGCTGCCGACTGGACGGAGAATCTGCGCGGCGCGGCCCCGATCTTTGACGGCGACGCAAGCCCGGGCGCAGCCACCGGTCACCAACCGCTCAGGCTCGAGCCCGATCTGATCGCGCGGCTCACGGCGTTCGCCGGCCAGCAGAACGCCACGTTGTTCATGTACCTGCTCACCGGCCTGAAGGCCCTGCTGCTGGCACGGACCGGCCACACCGACATCTCGGTCGCCACCGCCATGGCCAATCGCGCCCAGCCGGACACCGAGCGAATCGTCGGCCCGTTCGAGAATACGGTGATCGTCCGCACGAAAATCACGCCGGATCTGTCGTTCGCGCAAGCCTTGGTGCGGGTGCGGCAGAGCGTGCTCGATGCGCATGCGCGGCAGGAGCTGCCGTTCAACATGCTGGCCGACCATCTGGAGCAGGAGGGGATCGACCCGGCCGCGCTGCTCCAGGTCTATTTCACGCTGCAAAATCCGCTGCGCCAGCCGCTCGATCTGCCGGAGATTGCGGTGCAATCGATCGGAAACGTCGCGCGCGAGGGGCAGCCGGTGCTGCCGATCGACCAGACCTGGCTGTCGCTGATGCTCAAGGAGCGTCCGACCGGAATCACCGGTTCATGCAATTACAAGGGCGAACTGCTCGACGGCCGTATGGTCGGCGAGTGGATGGAGGATCTCGTCGCGCTGCTGGGGACCGCCGCCGCCCGGCCCAACACGCCGCTCGGCCGGTTGCTCGATCGCAGGGCGGCTTGACCGGCTGTACAGGGCGGGCGAATAATGGTTCACTCGTCAAAGCTGTGAATGACCAAGTTGCATCTTGATTATTTGGCGCCAGCGCGCAAGATTATTCTCGCGTTTTGATTTGGACGAAAATTTTCAACCGGGGGAGTGTTATGGGTTTCATCAAATTTACCAAGGGCACCTCGTTGAGTGACAAGGACCGCAAGGCCCTGCAAAAGTTGCTGACCGACGAGAAGAAGAAGCTCCAGTCCGCGCTGAAGGACGTCGACGCCAGCCTTTCCATGCTGGGCGGCTCGAAGAAGGCCAAGAAGAAAAAGTAAGATTAGTCGGCCGGGACGCCGCACGAATCTTTCGGACAACGGGCCGCTCGCCTGCGAGTTGGGGTCTCGCACAAGCTTGAGCTCGTAAACCGGCCTGCAAATCGACAAGAATTCGCCCGGGTGGACCGATAACAACGGTCCGCTCAGTTGGTTCTTGCTGAATTGATTCTTCCGTCAGGACCGGGGGATTTGGCCTCCGCCTGACGCCATGGGCCTGATTGATGGCAGACGACAGAATTGAACTGTTTGTCGGACTGATCGAGACTATTGACGCGCCGGGCGCGGCCGATGCGTGCCGGCGCCTGCTCTCGGTCGACGAACGGGTCCGCGCCGACCGCTTCATGTTCGAGCGACACCGGCGGCAATATATTTTCGCCCACGCCATGCTGCGCCTGGCGCTATCGCAGGTCGCACCCAACGTCGCTCCCTCCGACTGGTCCTTTGGGGCCGGCCGCTACGGGCGGCCGTTTGTCGCTGCACCCGCAACCTCGACCGCGCTGCATTTCAGCCTGTCGCATGCCGATGGCTGCGTCGCCTGCGTCGTGTCCAGGCATGAGGCCGTCGGCGTCGACGTCGAAACCGTGTCACGGCGTGTCGCCCCGCTCTCCACCGCGAATCGCTTCTTTGCGCCGGAGGAGGTCGAAACGCTGCGTAGCCTGCCGGAACCGGCGGCGATCGAGCGCTTCTTCGACTATTGGACGCTCAAGGAGGCCTATCTGAAGGCCAGGGGCTTTGGGCTCAACTTGCCGCTCGACGCCTTCGCGATGCAGGTGTCGCGCGAGGCCATCGAGATCAGCTTCAAGCCCGACATCGCCGACGATCCGCAGGGATGGCGCTTCTCGCTGTGCTCGCCCTCCCCCTCGCATCGCCTCGCGATCGCCGACGGCTCCCGTGCGGACGGTGGCCTTCCCATCAGCCGCAATGCCTGGCCGCTCCAGGAAGCGGCTGAATGACGACCTCGCGGCTGCGCGTCTTCCCCGCGATCTCGCGCAACCGCGACCCCAAGACATATGTCGGCGAGCTGATGCGGGTGGCGCAGTTCGCCGACCGCAACGGCTTCGAAGGCATTCTGCTGTTCGAAGGCAACGACGTGTTCGTCGAGCCCTGGGCCATGGCCCAGCACATCATGGCAGGCACGACGCGATCTTCGCCGCTGATCGCCGTCAACCCGGTCTACATGCATCCGTTCACGGCAGCGAAATTCGTCTCGTCCTTCGCGCAGCTCTACGGCCGCAAGGTCTATCTCAACATGATCACGGGGACCGCGGTCAGCGACTTGCAGGGCCTCGGCGACGACCAGTCCCATGCCGACCGCTACGTCCGGCTCGGCGAATTCGTCGCGCTGATGCGGCAATTGCTCTCGAGCCCGCGGCCGGTGAATGTCGAGGGCCGGTTCTACCGCGCCAGCAATCTGCAACTGCGGCCCCGCCTGCCGGCGGAGCTGATGCCGGAATTCCTGATCGCGGGCCAGTCCGAGGCGGCACAGCGCGTGGCAAAGGAGACCGGCTGCATCAAGATGCAGATGCTGCCGCCGGACCTCGATCGCGGGCTCGACGTATCAGGCATGAATTTCGGCATCTTCGCGCGCGAGAGCCGCGACGAGGCGCGGCAGGCAGCCAAGGCGCGCTTCCGCGACAACCCCGATGATCGCGAACTGCTCGCGCTCACCGTGGGGAACAGCGACTCCGTGTGGAAGCGGCGGCTGTACGAGGGTCAGAGCGGCGAGCTCGMGGACAACGGTTATTGGCTGCTGCCGTTCCTGACCTTCCAGGCCGACTGCCCCTATCTCGTCGGCAGCTATGCCGAGATCGGCGCGAGGCTGAGGGATTTTGCGGCAGAGGGCCTGACGACGGTCATGCTCGACATGGTCGCGGACGAGGCCGAGATGCAGCACGTCTGCAAGGCGCTTGCGGCGAGCGGGATGTTTTGAATTCTTGCGAGCGATTGTTCTCTCGACGTCATGGCCGGGCTTGACCCGGCCATCCACGCCTACCACGGGCACAAAGAACGTGATGTCCGGGACAAGCCCTGGCATGACGATCTACGCGGAAGCTGTGAGCCTCACCGCGCCTCTTCGAATCCTGCCAGCACCGAGGTCAGGTTCGCACCCAGGATATCCGAGAGATAGCCGCCCTCCTGCACGAACACGGTCGGCAAGCCCATCCTGGCGATGGCCTGGCCGATACGGCGGAAGCCCGGCGTGGTGACGGCAAGGCCCTTCAGTGGATCGTGCTCGGAGGCATCGAGGCCGAGCGCGATGRCGAGGGCGCCGGGAGCAAAGGACTCGATCACCTTGCGCGCAACGTCCATCGCCTGGATGTAGCCATCGTCGCCGGTGCCGATCGCCAGGGGGATGTTGAGATTGGTGCCGAGGCCCGGGCCTTCGCCGCGCTCGTGCGCATAGCCCCAGACATAAGGATAATATGCGACGGGATCGGCATGGATCGACACCGTGTACACGTCCGGCCGCGCGTAGAAGATTCCTTGCGTGCCGTTGCCGTGATGGACGTCGACGTCGAGGATCACGACGCGCTCGTGCTTGAGCCGCAGATGCGCGGCGGCGATGGCGCTGTTGTTGAGGAAGCAGAAGCCGCCGGCCATGTCGCGATAGGCGTGATGGCCGGGCGGACGGCAGAGCGCGTAGGTCGCGTCCTCGCCGTCCATCACCATCTGCGCGGCGGTGACCGCCACGTCCGTCGCAGCGCAGGCCGCGGCCCAGGTGCCCGGGCCGATCGGCGCCGCAGTGTCGGCGGTGTGCCAGCCGAGCTTGCCGACGATGTGGGTCGGATAGGTCGCGGCGTGGCGCACGGGATGGATGTTGCCGATCATCTCGGGGCCGGAATCGCCAAGTGCGGTCCAGGCGTCCCAGGCCTCGCTCAGGAACGACAGGTATTCCGGGCTGTGAATGCGCGCGCGGGGCCCCTGCCCGAATGTCGTCGGCTCGACCAGTTGATGCTTGCCGTCCTTCAACCCCTTGAGCAGGCGGTCGGCGCGCTCGGGCTGCTCGGTGGTGCGCTTGACGACACCGCGAACCAGGAAGAATTGCGGATCATGGCTGCGGTGCAGTTCGGTATGGACGGCTTTCACTCAAACACTCCGTGGTCGCTTTGACGGTGCCACAGATTCTTGAGCGCTGCGGCGGCCAGATGCAAGCAAGAAGAATGCCGCCGCTGTCGCTCCGCCCTCTGCCGGAAGCAGATCGCCCCTGAGGCTCAGCAGCGCCCGCGCTGGAGACAGTGCTCGCGCCCCGGCTGATCGGTGCGGAAGGCCTCGACGAAGCCGCCCTGGCGCTGCGTGACGAAGACGGTCTTGCCGTCATTGCCGCCGAAGGCGAGGTTGGTCGGCTCCTTGCCTTTCAACGCGATCTCGCGCTCGATCGCGCCATTGGGCTTCATCAGCGCGATCGTGCCCTTGAGAATGCGCGCGACGTAGAGGCGGCCGGCAACGTCGGTGCGCAGCCCGTCGACGGTGTCGGGCTGAAACGACTTCACCAGCCTTGCGCCGGTGAGCTCGTTGCCGCTGATCGTGTAGGACCAGATCTGGCCGCTGCTGGACTCGCCGACATAGAGCGTCTTGCCGTCGGGGCTGAGGTCGATGCCGTTGGTGGTGCCCATCGCGCGGGGCGCCGGCATCACCTGCCCCTGCACCGTTCCGTCGGCGGCTTTCGCGATGCGCCAGATGTGGCCCTCGCGGCCCTTCCAGTTCGGATCGCTCGCATAGATCGTGCCGTCGCGCGCGACCGTGATGTCGTTGGGCTGGTTCATCTCGTCGGAGTGAAACCAGACGGCAGGCTCGACGCTTCCCTTCGCAATGGTGAAGATGTTGTGCTTCTTGTAGTCRGCAATGAACATTGCGCCGCTCCGATCGAAACGGATCGCGTTGCCGACGCTGCCTTCGGGGAGTGTCGTGAACAGCTCCGAAGCGGCAGCGCCCGCAGGCAGCCTGCCGATGGTGCCGGGCTTGCCCAGATTGACGACGAACAAATTGCCATCGAGATCGGCGGCGGGTCCTTCAATGCCAAACGTGTATTCGCTGGCGGGCGTCACCTGCACGCTGTCGAACAGCTTGGTTTCGGCAGCAGCCGGGGGCGTCGCGATGAGCAAAATGCTACTGCACAGGCACCAGAAATTCCTGCCGGATGTAATAGCCATCGTCGTCGGTGCACTCGCCGTTCAGATAGGGATCGGCCGGCCGGAAGAATCGGCTGAAGCCGGGTTTGTCTACAGCGCTCCTTTGTGTCACGACAACGACCTTGGCAGCCGGTATTTCGCCGCATTCCTTGTTGGTCTTGCCAAAGAACTTGCGTTGCGGCGGACCGGCCTTGATCCGCATCCGCGTTCCCGGAGCCATCCTGGCAGCGAGCAGGTCGGCGGTGTCGAGCAGACGCGCATAGCCGGGCTCTGTCTTCGGCAGGCTTTCGCCGCCCGGCGGCATCAGCTTCTCCGCGCCGAGACCGCGAAGGCGCGTATGCAGCCTGCCGGCATCAGGGTCGCCCGGATAGATCCAGCCGTCCTGCGCCAGGATGAAACGGAGCACGGTTGCGTCCTTCTCCGCATCCGGCTGTCCTGCCTTCAGGCCGAAATCCGAATGGCAGCCGAGGCAATGCTTCTCGACAAGGCCCTTGCGCAGCGTGGTGAGGCGAATGCTGTTCTGCGCGTCCCTGGTGACGAAGGCCGCGAGCTGGTCGATCATCGCCTGGCTGCGCGTGTCGCAAGGCAGCGGCGCCGGCGGATCGCCCGCAGCGCGGTCAATGCGGATCACGGTCTGGTTCTTGTCCTCGACCAGCCAGATCGCGCCGTCCTCGGCGACCGTCATGCCGACCGGCGCGCCTTGCGGCCGCGCGCCGTTGACGCGGTGCCAGCCTGCAATCAGCTCCTCGAACGGCGCAGCGGCGACCTCGCCGGCGTCGGTCTGGAAGCTGTGGGTCGGATCTGCCGCGCAGCTGACGTGGTAGCGCACCGGCGCCGGGCTCGGCTTGGGGAAGCCGTGATCGTCGACATCGTAGACGAGGACGCGGCTGCCGGTCGGGCGATAGCCATGCAGGCCGACCAGCAGCTTGCCCTCGAGCTCCGGGAATTTCACACCGTGATAATAGAGCATCGCGAGCGGCGCGCCGTGCGGCGGCAGCAGCGAGAACGGCGGCTTGTAGAGCGCATTGGCCGTGCAGAGCGATTTGTAGGCCCCGGATTGCAGCACGATCCTGAATTCGGGGCTCGGCGTCGACAGGTCGTAGCAATAGGGCCAGCCATAATGCCTGCCCTGCTCGATCGCGTTGATCTCCTCGTTGGGCTTGAAGATGTCGGGCAGGTCGCGGCCATTCTCGCCTTGCAGGAAGGCGTAGCCGGCATCCGGGAAGTTCGGATGCAGTGCCAGCGCCATCGAATTGCGCAGACCGCGCGCATAGACGGCGTGCGGCGGGTCAGGGTCGTTCGGCTTCAACGCCGGGAAGACGCCGCCTGACGGCGGCGTGAACAGCCAGATCGCGGCCATCGCGGAGGCGCCCTCGGCCGCCGCACAGGGCTTTGTGATCGGCGCACGCGTGATGCAGTCGTCGCTGTGCGAGMCGACATTGACGAACAGCCGGCCGTCGCGATCGAAGACGAACTGCTTGAGTGGATGCGCGCTCTCGTCGAGCCTGGTGCCATCGGGTAGCGTGATCCGGCGGCCGGGCAGGTGACGAATGATGGTCTCGACCGTGCCGCGCGGATTGTCCGCGAGCGGATCGAACCGGAAGATCGCCTCCGCAGTCGAGGCATAGGGCTTCTTGTCCGGGCCGATCACGAGGCCGAACGGGTATTCGAGGCCGGTCAGCAGCTCCTTGAACCGCTGGCCCAGGGGCGCATGCGGATCGAGCAGCAGCAGCCGTCCATCGGTGTGGCCCCAGCCGCCCATGTCGGCGACCACGAACAGGTCGCGGCCGGGCACCTGGACGATCGAGCGCGGAAATTTGAGGTGATCCTCCTCGCTGGCGACGAGGCCGGCGCAAAATCCGGCCTTCATGTCGATCTGGAGTCTTGGAAAAGCGAGATCGCCACTGCCGCAGCTTTCCGTACCGATCGCATAGCCGCTCCTCCTGAGCGACTCGGACGAGGCCGGGGCCAGGCCGAGCAGCACGCCGACGACGGCCACCGCGAACAAGCGCAGGCTTGGGCGTTCACAGCAGAATGTGAAGCAGTTCACAGCGGCCTCCCGGAGGTATCCTCCAGGGTTGTTCCATGCCGCCTCAGCGCCGTCCAGTTGCCCATCACCCGCCTGTGATTAAACCTATAACGACCTTGGTGCCGACCAATCTCCGTAGATTCCCTTACCGGGCTCGTCCCGAATGTTTCGCGAATGCCTGGGGTGGTATCGGTTTGCCGTCCCAATCGCTTTCTACAGGAGGCGTGTATGGTCCAGATGTATTTCCACTGCTCCAATACCGAAGGCACACTGATCGATCGGTACGGCACGGCGGTAGCCAATCTGACCGAGGCACGCGACCGCGCCGCCCAGATCATGCGCACGATGATCCTGACGCCCGGTGCGGAAGACTGGCGCGACTGGGTGATCCATGTCAGCGGCGACGACGGCGAGGAGATCTTCGACCTCCCCTTCACCGCCATGCTCGGCAAGCCGCATTGAGGTGATGCCATGCTGCTTGCTTCACTGACCCTGCTCCGCCAGCCCCTGAACTTCGTTGCCACCAAGTGGCAGACGCTGGTGAAAGTCGCCGGCGACCCCTACCGCCCCGAATTGCACTACATGCGCGGGCCGGGCCCGAAATGGCGCGCCAAGTATCAGGCCAGTCGGCTGAACCGCACGCTCTGAGCGCTGCGGTTCGGCCGTTTTCCCAACAGATCGGTCTCTCCACTCGTCATGCCCGGGCTTGTCCCGGGCATCCACGTCTTGGCCCTCACGTCAGAAGAACGTGGATAGCCGGGACGTAGGCGAGCGGAAGCGACGCCGTCCTTCGGACGGCTATGCCCGGCCGCGACGACGTGGCGGCAGGTCCTCATCTCCCCGTAAATCTCGCCTTACGCTTCTCGACAAAGGCATTGCGGCCTTCGATCGCGTCTGGGCCCTTGCGGATCGTGGCCTGAAGCTCGATCTCGCGGCGGAACTGGGCCTCGTAGGTCGCGTGCTCGCTCTCCTCGACCAGCGCGCGCGTCGCGACCAGAGCGCGCGTCGGACCGTCGGCCAGGCGGCGCGCCAGCGTCAATGCCTCCCCCATCAGCTTGTCATCGTCGACGACCTGCCGCACCAGGCCGATCTCCTGGGCGCGTTCGGCCGTCAGCGGCTCGTTCAGGAGCATCAGCTCGAGCGCACGCTGGCGGCCGATCAGCCGCGGCAACAGCCAGGTCGAGCCGAGATCTGGCACCAGCGCAATGCGGCTGAACACCTGGATGAAGCTCGCCGACCGCGCCGCGACGATCATGTCGCCGGCCATCGCGAGGCTGAAGCCGCCGCCGGCCGCCACCCCGTTGACGGCGACGACGACGGGCACAGCGCATTCACGCAACGCCCTGAAGGCCGGCCAGTAGAAGCGCATCACGCCGGCCGCGATGTCCTCGCCGAGCGCTGCGGAGGCCTTCAAATTCTGTCCCGAGCAGAAGCCGCGCCCGGCGCCGGTGAGGATCAGCGCACGAACACCCTCGTCCTGCGTCATCTCGCCGACGGCGACCGCCAGCGCGCCTAGCAGGTCCGGCGTCATCGCGTTCAGGCTCGCCGGCTCGTCCAGCGTCAAGATCCCGACCGCGCCATCCCGCGCCTGTTTCACACCAGCCATGCCGCTTCTCCCTTTGGATGTTCTCGTTGGCGGCAATGTGCCATTGTCCGCGCGCTTCGCCAATTGCGGAGCTCTCAAGTCGGCGCAACGAACCCAAGTCCACGAAGACAAGTCCACGAAAACAGACACAAGACCGCATCATGCCTCACCAGTTCAGCCTCGCCCAAACCGTCCGCAAGCCTGCCGTCAAGACCAAGGGCGGCATCGTCGCCGCGCAGTCGCGCCGGGCCGCCGAAGTGGGGGCGCAGGTGCTGGCGGCGGGTGGCGATTGCGTCGACGCGATCGTCGCGACCACCATGGCGCTGAACGTGCTGGAGCCCTGGAACAGCGGCATCGGCGGCGGCGGGGCGATGGTGCTCTACCGCGCCAGGGAAAATCGCTACGAGGTGATCGACTACGGCATGTGCGCGCCGCAGAGCCTGCGCGTCGCGGACTATCCGCTCAGCGGCGAAGGCGCAGCCTCCGATCTCTTTCCCTGGCCGCGGGTGAAGGACGACCGCAACGTCCATGGCCCCGGCGCGATCGCCGTGCCCGGCGTCGTTGCCGGCATGGAGGAAGCGCATTGCCGCCACGCCAAACTGCCGTGGAAAGACCTGGTCGCGCCGGCCGCCGCACTCGCCGGCGAAGGCCTGCTGGCAGATTGGTGGACCACACTGACGATCGCAAGCTCGGCGGCCGATCTCCGGCGTTATCCCGCAAGCGCAGCGGCGTTCCTGAAGGACGGCCTGCCGCCGAGTGCACCGTGGGGCATCAAGTTCGAGACGCGGCTGCCGCAGGACAAGTTGAAGGCGACGCTGGCTCACCTCGCCGAAGCCGGACCGCGCGATTTCTACGAGGGCGATCTCGCCAAAAGCATCGCATCCGACATCAAGGCCGACGGCGGCTCGCTGTCGGTGGAGGATCTCGCTGCCTTCCGCGCCCATCCGCGCGAGCCGCTGGCGATTCCCTATCGCGGCGGCAAGGTGTTCGCGACGCCGGAGCTCACGGCCGGACCGACGATGGCACATGCGCTGCGCCTGTTGCAGCAGAATCTGAAGCCGGGCACCGCGCCGGATGCGGCGGCCTACGCCGAATATGCGCTCGCACTGCAAGCGGCCTATCGCGAGCGGCTCAAGGACATGGGCGATGCCGACGGCAAGCGCTCGCTCGGCGCCGAATATCTGGCACCGGCCTGCACCACGCATTTCTCCGTCGTCGACCGCCACGGCAATATCGCCGCGGTGACGCAGACGCTGCTCTCGTCCTTCGGCTCGAAATACGTGACGCCGCACACCGGCATCGCCATGAACAACGGCATCATGTGGTTCGATCCGACGCCGGGCACCACCAACTCGCTCGCACCTGGCAAGCGCTGCCTCACCAACTATACGCCCGTGATCGCCGAGACCGGGGACGGCAAGCGTCTCGCCATCGGCGCCTCCGGCGGCCGCCGCATCCTGCCCGCGGTGATGCAGCTCGCATCCTTCGCGATGGATTTCGGCATGGACCTCGACGCGGCGATCCATCAGCCGCGCATTGACGCCAGCGAGGGCGCGGTCGTGATCGGCGATGTCAGGCTGCCGACGGACACACGCAAGGCGCTTGCGGCCCGCTTCGACTATGAGGAGACGCAGGTACAGGCCGTGCCGATGAAGTTCGCCTGCCCGAGCGTAGTCATGCGCGACGGCGACACGAATTCGGGCGCAGTCGAGATCTTCCACCCGTGGGCCGACGCCGTCGCCGAATCCTGAGCGTCACGACTCCTCCACATTTGCAGGGAACTTACCTGCGCACCGTCCGTTCATTGAATGGACAAGTGCGCTCGCCCCAGTGGAGGACATGATGAAGAAACTTGCGCTCGCCGCATCGCTGATTATTGCGGCCGGCCTCACATTTACCAGCCCTGCCCTGGCCAAGGGCGGGCAGGGACACGGGCACGGTTATGGCCATGCGATGGGCCATCCTTACCATGGCACGCCGCCCGGATGGTCGCATGGGCGCAAGGTCGGCTGGCGCGGTTATGGGTGCCCGCCCGGACTGTGGAAGCAGGGCCGCTGCTGACGCGATCTGCAATTCCTGCAAGGCGACGCCCCTGACGAGGCGGCGCCTTCTTCATATGCCGAGACGGTCCCGCACCCGCCCTGTGATAACCGCGGTCGTCACCCCCACCGGCCAGAACGCGTGCATCGGGATCGGCTTGATGCCGGTGACGGGCATGTCGATCTCGGCCCTGGCGCCGCCGATCAAGCGGCGAGCAAGCTGCGCGCCCATCGCGGTCGAGAGCGCGACGCCGCGGCCGTTGCAGCCGAGCGAGATCAGGATGCTTTCGGCGGGCTCATGCACATGCGGATAGTGGTCCGTGGTGATCGCGAGCCGGCTGTTCCAGCCATGGGTCCAGGCGACGCCTTTGAGTTGCGGCCATAGCCGCTCGGCGTAGCGGATGAGATAGGCGACATCCGACGGCGAGTTGATCCAGCGCATCGGGCCGCGGCCACCCATCAAGAGGCGGTTCTGCTGGTCGATGCGGTAGTAGACCGTGATGTGGCCGCTCTCGTAGAGCACGGGACGCGTCGGCATGATCGAACGGGCGACCTCGTCGGAGAGCGGCGCGGAGGCGACGATCGAGGAGAACACCGGCACGATGGTGCGGCGAAGCGCCGGCCAGAGATCATCGGTGAAGCCGTTGGTGGCGAGCAGCACCTTGTCTGCACGAACGACCGCGCGCGGCGTCTCGATGCGCCAATGCGCACCGTCGCGGCGCAGCGACAGCGCCGGCGTCTCGCCATGCACCTTCGCGCCCGCCGAGATCGCGGCGCGCGCGAGACCGCGAGCGTAGCTGAGGGGATGCAGATCGCCGCCCCGCGTGTCCAGCATGGCGCCGATATAGCGGTCGGTGCCGGTCATCTCGCGCAGCTGCTCGCGATCCAGATATGTCACCGGCATGCCGCGGCGGATGCATTGCTGCGCGGTCTTCTCGATCGCGGCGGCACTGGCCTCGTTATAGGCCGCACGCAGCGTTCCGTTCTGCCGCGCCTCGCACGGGATCTGGTAGCGACGGATCAGCTCGTGGGTGAAGTTGGTGGTGCCGTACGAGAACTCGATCATGCGGCGGCCGAGTTCAGTGCCGAAATCGGCCTCGATCTGATCGGGGTCGTGCTTCAAGCCGGGATTGGTGTGGCCGCCATTGTTGCCGGACGCGCCCCAGCCCGGCTCCTGCGCCTCCAGCACCAAGGCCTCGACACCCTGCTCCGCGAGATGCAGCGCGGTGGAC